>NZ_JACASJ010000059.1:0-30618 GCF_013391025.1 Enterobacter sp. SECR19-1250
ACCCGGCGGCGTGTGTGCCGTTGTTCCGTGTCAGTGGAGGCGCATTATAGGGAGTAATTCTGAAGCTGCAAGGATAAAGTGAAAATTATTTACTGACTGCTCACTTTCCAGGCAAATTACATCCCAGACCTCAATTCTGGCCTGGTTTTTAAACAAAAACGAGCCGCAAGCGGCTCGTTTTTGCGTTTTGTGACTTACTGCACTGCCACAATTCGGTCGTCGTTGGCTTCCAGACGGATAACTTTGCCCGGAACCAGTTCGCCTGACAGTATTTGCTGCGCCAGCGGGTTTTCGATCTGCTGCTGGATAGCACGTTTCAACGGACGCGCCCCGTAAACCGGATCGTAACCATTTTCGCTCAGCAGTTTCAGGGCATCGTCAGAGATGTGAATTTCATATCCACGCTCTTCCAGACGTTTGTACAGACGCTGCAGCTGGATCTGTGCAATCGACGCAATGTGTTTCTCACCCAGAGGATGGAATACCACCACTTCATCGATACGGTTGATGAACTCCGGACGGAAGTTATGGCTAACCACACCCAGAACCAGATCCTTCATATGGCTGTAATCCAGTTCACCGAAACGTTCCTGAATCAAATCGGAACCCAGGTTCGATGTCATGATCACCACCGTATTACGGAAATCCACCGTTCTCCCCTGCCCGTCGGTCAGACGACCATCATCCAGGACCTGCAGCAGAATGTTGAACACATCCGGGTGCGCTTTTTCCACTTCGTCCAGCAGGATGACGGAATAAGGGCGACGGCGTACCGCTTCTGTCAGGTAACCACCTTCTTCATAACCGACATATCCCGGAGGCGCACCCACCAGACGTGAAACGGAGTGTTTCTCCATAAACTCGGACATGTCGATACGCACCATCGCATCGTCGCTGTCGAACATAAAGTTAGCCAGCGCCTTACACAGCTCGGTTTTCCCCACCCCGGTAGGGCCCAGGAACAGGAACGAACCAATCGGACGATTAGGATCAGACAATCCGGCGCGGCTACGACGGATGGCGTTGGAAACCGCTTCAACCGCCTCGTCCTGGCCAATCACGCGCTGATGCAAATCCTGCTCCATGCGCAGCAGTTTATCGCGTTCGCTTTCCATCATGCGTGCTACCGGAATACCGGTCCAGCGCGCCAGCACCTCTGCAATTTCCGCATCCGTTACTTTGTTACGTAACAGACGCATCGTTTTGCCTTCAGACTGCGTCGCAATCTCAAGCTGTTTCTCCAGCTCAGGGATTTTGCCGTACTGCAGCTCTGACATTCGCGCCAGGTCACCCACTCGACGCGCCTGCTCAATGGCAATTTTTGCCTGTTCAAGTTCAGCCTTAATGGTCTGAGTGCCAGAGAGTGACGCTTTCTCTGCCTTCCACTCTTCTTCTAACTCAGAATACTGGCGCTCTTTATCGTCCAGTTCCTCATTGAGCATATCGAGGCGTTTTTTACTGGCTTCATCAGACTCTTTCTTGAGTGCCTGCTGTTCCAGTTTGAGCTGAATAATACGACGGTCGAGTCTGTCCAACTCTTCCGGTTTCGAGTCTATCTGCATACGAATGCTGGATGCGGCCTCATCGATAAGGTCGATCGCTTTATCCGGTAACTGACGGTCGGCGATATAACGATGCGAAAGCGTCGCTGCCGCAACAATCGCCGGGTCAGTGATCTGCACATGGTGGTGCAGCTCATAACGTTCTTTCAGACCACGCAGGATCGCGATGGTATCTTCCACGCTTGGTTCCGCGACAAACACCTTCTGGAAACGACGTTCAAGTGCAGCATCTTTTTCAATGTACTGACGGTACTCGTCCAGCGTCGTGGCACCCACACAGTGAAGTTCACCGCGTGCCAGTGCAGGTTTCAGCATGTTCCCGGCATCCATCGCGCCGTCTGCTTTACCGGCACCGACCATGGTGTGCAACTCATCGATAAACAGAATGACATTGCCTTCCTGTTTTGCCAGATCGTTAAGCACCCCTTTCAGACGCTCTTCGAATTCACCGCGATACTTCGCCCCGGCCACCAGCGCCCCCATATCCAGCGCCAGTACACGGCGGCCTTTCAGCCCTTCCGGTACTTCACCGTTTACAATACGCTGCGCCAGACCTTCAACGATGGCGGTTTTACCGACACCCGGTTCACCAATCAGCACCGGGTTGTTTTTGGTACGGCGCTGCAGAACCTGAATAGTACGGCGAATTTCTTCATCACGGCCGATCACCGGGTCAAGTTTACCCTGCTCAGCACGCTCGGTCAGATCGACCGTAAATTTTTTCAAAGCCTGACGTTGGTCTTCGGCTCCCTGATCGTTCACGCTTTCCCCCCCACGCATTTTCTCAATCGCCTGAGTCACATTGGCCGTGGTTGCGCCGGCAGTTTTCAGCAGGTCGGTCAGGGTACCGCGTGATTCAAGCGCCGCCAGAACAAACAGTTCCGACGAAATAAAGTTGTCCCCACGTTTTTGCGCCAGCTTGTCGCAAAGGTTCAGCACCCGCACCAGATCCTGGGACGGCTGAACGTCACCGCCGGTACCTTCTACCTGCGGTAAACGGCTCAGCGCCTGATCGATGGCAGTGCGTAACTGGCCAGCATTAATGCCAGCAGACGTTAATAATGGACGTACCGATCCCCCTTCCTGATTCAGCAAGGCGCTCATTAAATGAAGAGGTTCGATGAATTGGTTGTCGTGCCCCAGTGCAAGGGACTGGGCATCGGCGAGAGCAAGCTGGAATTTATTAGTAAGACGATCCAGACGCATAACTCCTCCCATAACAGGTCAAATTTGCTACTGGAGATTAAATGAGGTCATCCCTCAATTATTCAAGGTTAATGACCTGAATTATGTGAAAAGAAAACGGCACGTGCCGGATCGTCTTGATTCTTTAGGTTATATCAGCCAAATAAAACTTGCCATACGCCCCGTCGTCTTGTCGCGGCGATAAGAGAAGAAATCACCCTTTTCGGTGAACGTACAGCGGTCACCGCCGAAGATCTGCGTCACCTTGACATTATTCAGACGCTGACGTGCAAGCTGATAAATATCGGCCAGATATTTTTCCCCCACGGGTTCGAAAGCGTTAACGGCTTGCGGATCTTTTGCCATAAACGCTTCACGAACCTCTGGGCCCACCTCGAATGCCTGAGGACCAATTGCCGGGCCAAGCCAGGCAATGATATTTGCAGGATCGTCTTTGAAGCAGGCGACGGTCTCTTCCAGCACGCCTTCACACAGACCACGCCAGCCCGCATGAGCAGCCGCAACCTCGGTACCCGCACGGTTACAAAACAGCACCGGCAGGCAATCGGCTGTCATCACCGCGCATACTGTTCCCGGCGTATCGCTGTAGGAGGCATCGGCACGTTTAGACGCGTAGGGTTCTCCCGTCAACTTCAGCACGGCTTTACCGTGAACCTGCTCAAGCCACACCGGTTTAGACGGTAAATTGCCCGCAGCAAACAGCCGCGAGCGGTTTTCTTCAACGTGTTCCAGGTTGTCGCCGCAGTGTGCGCCAAGGTTCAAAGACGCCCACGCCCCCTGACTTACCCCGCCAACGCGGGTTGAACTGCAGGCAGCCACACCTTCAGGCAGTGGCCACTCCGGAACAATCAGTTTGGTCATAACCAGTCCACTTGATCTTTGTGTTCTTCAAAATCCGAGCGCATGGCGTCAATAAGCTCCACCATATCCTGCGGGATCGGCGCATGCCATTCCATTTGAATCCCTGAAATAGGGTGATAAAGGCGCAGCATGGTGGCGTGCAGCGCCTGACGATCAAACTTGCGCAGTACGCTAATGAACTCGTCCGATGCCCCTTTTGGCGGACGCGGACGACCACCGTAAACCTGATCCCCCACCAGCGGATGGGTTATGTGCGCCATATGAACGCGGATCTGATGGGTACGACCGGTCTCCAGACGCAGACGCAGACGCGTATGAATGCGGAAATGTTCCATAATGCGATAGTGCGTCACCGCCGGTTTACCCATCGGATGCACCGACATATGAGTACGTTTGGTAGGGTGACGGCTGATCGGCTCATCAACCGTACCGCCAGCGGTCATATGGCCAATAGCCACGGCTTCATATTCGCGGGTGATCTCACGCAGCTGCAGTGATTCCACCAGGCGAGTCTGGGCAGGTACGGTCTTTGCCACCACCATCAGACCGGTGGTGTCTTTATCCAGACGATGCACGATACCGGCACGCGGCACATCAGCAATCGGCGGATAATAATGGAGAAGTGCGTTAAGTACCGTACCGTCAGGATTCCCCGCTCCCGGATGAACAACCAGGTCGCGCGGCTTGTTAATCACCAGAATGTCATCATCTTCATAGACGATATCCAGTGGGATATCCTGTGGCTCGAAGCGGATTTCCTCTTCGATTTCAGCATTGATGGCGACAGCTTCCCCACCTAACACTTTCTCTTTCGGTTTGTCCCAGACTTTACCGTTTACCAGCACGCGCTGGTCAAGAATCCATTCTTTTATGCGTGAACGCGAATAATCAGGGAACAATTCGGCCAAAGCTTGATCTAAGCGTTGACCGAGCTGATTTTCGGAGACTGTTGCGGTGAGTTCTACTCGTTGTGCCATAAACTGCTTCTTCGTTTAACGTTGGGTTTTACGGCTTTGCCGTTTAATATAGTGTGCTATTGTAGCTGGTCTTAATCGGGAGCAGGAACAGAGTTTCTCCCGGACAAACATTTGAGGAAAGTCAAAACGTCATGACGCGCATGAAATATCTGGTGGCAGCGGCCACGTTGAGCCTGGCTTTGGTGGGCTGCTCCGGTTCAAATGAACAGGTCCCTGACAATCCGCCGAATGAAATCTATGCGACTGCACAACAAAAGTTGCAGGACGGTAACTGGAAACAGGCGATAACGCAACTGGAAGCGTTGGATAATCGCTATCCATTTGGTCCGTATTCGCAGCAGGTACAGTTAGATCTCATCTACGCATACTATAAAAATGCCGATCTGCCGCTGGCTCAGGCAACCATCGATCGTTTCATGCGTCTGAACCCGACTCATCCTAACATCGACTATGTAATGTACATGCGCGGTCTGACCAACATGGCGCTGGACGACAGTGCCCTGCAGGGCTTCTTCGGTGTGGATCGCTCCGACCGTGACCCGCAGCATGCGCGTGATGCGTTCAACGACTTTTCCAAACTGGTGCGCGGCTATCCGAACAGCCAGTACGTGACCGACGCCACCAAACGTCTGGTGTTCCTGAAAGACCGTCTGGCGAAATACGAATACTCGGTTGCTGAATACTACACCCGCCGTGGCGCATGGGTTGCCGTGGTTAACCGTGTAGAAGGAATGCTGCGTGATTATCCGGATACGCAGGCGACCCGCGACGGCCTGAAGCTGATGGAGAATGCTTACCGCCAGATGCAGATGACCGCACAGGCAGACAAGGTGGCAAAAATCATCGCCGCGAACAGCAGCAACACCTGATAGCGACGTCAAAGCAAAACGGCAGCCCGCGGGCTGCCGTTTTTTTATTCAATTCAGACAAAGCTGAAGCGGTTTAGCTTCAACACATCCTATCAACTATGACCGCAATTTTTGCCTTCGACAAGGTAAATCTCACCTCTTCCTGCCCTGCCTCACAAAAAAGATTCCCTGACAAAAACCGACAAAATAACGTGATCTAAATCACACATTTTGACATTAGGACAGGTATGCTGGAATCACCAAGACGGAAAGACAAGAGGTAAAATTTATGACAATGAACATTACCAGCAAACAAATGGAAATTACCCCGGCAATTCGCCAGCACGTCGCAGACCGTCTCGCCAAACTGGATAAATGGCAAACACACTTGATTAATCCACATATCATCCTGTCTAAGGAGCCGCAGGGTTTCATCGCTGACGCAACTATCAATACTCCAAACGGCCATCTGGTCGCCAGCGCAAAACACGAGGATATGTACACCGCTATTAACGATTTGATCAACAAGCTGGAACGGCAGCTCAATAAAGTGCAGCACAAAGGTGAAGCCCGTCGCGCCACGACCTCGGTGAAAGACGCCAGCTTCGCGGAAGAAGTTGAAGAAGAGTAATCCTTTAAATTGAGTTTACCGCCAACGCGCCTTCGGGCGCGTTTTTTATTGACAGGGTGAAAACAGTACGGGTACTTTAACGTTATCAACCACAGGATGATTTCATGAAACTGACGCCGTTTTTCTTCGCATTCTTTTTTACCTTCCCCTGAACGGGAGGCGTTTCGTCGTGTGATAAAGAATGCGAAGACGAACAACAAGGCCTCCCACACCGGGAGGCCTTTTTTATTGATAACGATAAAACGAGACAGACAACACTATGACACCGGAAAACCCGTTACTGGATCTGCGAGTAAAAATCAGCGCGCTGGATGAAAAATTACTGGCACTTCTGGCTGAACGCCGCGCGCTCGCCATCGAAGTGGGTAAAGCCAAACTGGACTCCCACCGTCCGGTACGTGATATCGACCGCGAACGCGACCTGCTGGAACGTCTGATTCAACTCGGCAAAGCCCATCACCTTGACGCACATTACATCACCCGTTTGTTCCAGCTCATCATCGAAGACTCTGTTCTGACCCAGCAAGCGCTGTTGCAGCAGCATCTGAATAAAACCAACCCGCACTCTGCCCGCATCGCGTTTCTTGGCCCTAAGGGCTCCTACTCCCATCTGGCTGCCCGCCAGTACGCTGCACGTCATTTTGAAGAGTTCATTGAGAGCGGCTGCGCAAAGTTCGCCGATATTTTCAATCAGGTGGAAACCGGCCAGGCGGATTACGCCGTCGTGCCGATTGAGAACACCAGTTCCGGTGCCATCAACGACGTGTACGATCTGCTGCAACACACCAGCCTGTCGCTGGTTGGGGAGCTGACAATCCCTATCGATCACTGCGTGCTGGTCTCTGGCTCAACCGATTTGAGCACCATCGAGACGGTCTATAGCCATCCGCAGCCGTTCCAGCAGTGCAGTCAGTTCCTCAACCGTTATCCGAACTGGAAAATTGAGTACACCGAAAGCACCTCCGCGGCGATGGAAAAAGTCGCCCAGGCAAACTCCCCCACCGTCGCGGCGCTGGGCAGCGAGGCGGGCGGTGCGCTGTATGGTCTCCAGGTTCTGGAACGTAACCTGGCAAACCAGACGCAAAACATTACCCGCTTCATCGTGCTGGCACGCAAAGCCATTAATGTCTCTGATCAGGTGCCCGCCAAAACTACCCTGTTGATGGCAACCGGGCAGCAGGCAGGCGCACTGGTTGAAGCGCTGCTGGTACTGCGTAACCACAATCTGATCATGACCCGGCTCGAATCGCGCCCGATTCACGGCAATCCGTGGGAAGAGATGTTCTATCTCGACATTCAGGCCAACCTGGAATCGCCGTCCATGCAGAAAGCCCTGCGCGAACTGAGCGAAATCACCCGTTCAATGAAGGTGCTGGGCTGTTATCCGAGCGAAAACGTGGTACCGGTTGACCCAAGCTAACGTTCGATAAACCGGCTTTTCTTCATCCCTGCCACACTGACCGGCAGGGTGAAGATAGCGCCGGAGAGGGGATATTGCGCCACCTCCTGCGCATCCATATTTTCCCGCGTGGTCGTGATAAACAGCGTTTTCATATCGTCACCGCCAAAGCAGACCATCGTTGGGCAACGGACCGGCATACGGTACTCTTCCAGTTGCTCTCCCTGAGGTGAAAAGCGCGCGATGCGCCAGCCATCAAACAGCGCACTCCAGTAACAGCCTTCCACGTCCATCGCGGCACCGTCAGGTATCCCTTCGCCGTCGTTGAACCGGCGGAATACCTCCCGTTTACCGGGTTCCCCCTGCTCATCCAGCGAGGTACGGTAGATAACGCCGTTTGGCGTATCAGAAGTAAACATCCACCGCTGGTCGGGGCTGAATGCCAGACCATTGTGGCCATGAATGTCGCACTGGATAACTTTTGGCGTCAGATTGTTATCAATGCGCATCAGCAGCGCCCCGTTGTAATCACCCGGTGCCCAGAAGGTCCCGGCGTAGAACTGGCCCCGGTGATCGGTTCCCCCATCATTGAAACGCGCAAGCTGCGGATTCGACGGGTTATCACAGACTTTGCGCTGCAGCAGGCCGTGTTTATCGGAAAGCCAGATGCCGCTTCGCATCGCGACGATAAAGCCGCCGCGTTCGCGCAGGGCGAAACACCCCACCTCTTCGTGGAAAGAGAGCACGGTGTGTTCCGCCGTGGGTAAATGATAACGGTGGATCTCACCTTCAAGAATATCCGCCCAGTAGAGCGCATTTTCCTCTGCACTCCACGTCGGGCATTCGGGCAGATGCCCGGTGTAGTTCAACAGCAGCTGCGGTTCGGCCATGACAGTTCCCCAAAATGAAAAAAGCCAGCAATGCTGGCTTTCAGTATATACATCATCGCATTACTGGCGACTGTCATTTGCCTGACGCAACAGCGTGCGGCTCTCGCTCTGGAAACGTTGCGCGTAATCGCCAAACCAGTGTTCGACCTTACGGAAGCTGTCGATAAACGCCTGCTTGTCGCCGTGCTCCAGCAGCGTAATGGCTTCGCCAAAACGCTGGTAGTAACGCTTAATCAGTGCCAGGTTGTTCTCAGACGACATAATAATGTCGGCGTAAAGCTGGGGATTCTGAGCAAACAGACGCCCCACCATCGCCAGCTCCAGACGATAGATAGGCGAAGAGAGTGCCAATAACTGCTCAAGCTGCACATTCTCTTCCGTCAGATGCAGCCCATAGGCAAAGGTCGCAAAGTGGCGCAGCGCCTGGATGAACGCCATGTTCTGATCGTGTTCAACCGCGCTAATGCGGTGCAGCCGCGCGCCCCAAACCTGAATCTGTTCCAGGAACCACTGGTAGGCTTCCGGCTGACGACCATCGCAGTAGACGACCACCTGTTTCGCCAGGCTGCCACTGTCCGGGCCAAACATAGGATGCAGCCCCAGGACCGGCCCCGTGTGCGCGGCCAGCATAGCCTGCAGCGGACCATTTTTCACGGACGCTAAATCCACCAGGATGCAATCTGCAGGTAGCGGAGGAAGCTTCGCAATGATCTGCTCCGTCACGTGAATCGGCACGCTGACGATGACCATTCCGGCATCTTTCATCAGCTCCGGTGCTTTTGCCCAGTCCTCTTTTTCCAGGATACGCACCTGATAGCCAGACAGAGTCAGCATTTTTTCAAACAGCCGCCCCATCTGACCCGCCCCGCCCACAATAACGACCGGGCGCAAGGACGGGCAAAGGGTTTTGAAGCCTTTATCGTTTTCGCTGGAGTAGGACTCCCGCATCACACGACGCAAAACATCTTCAATCAAATCCGGCGAGACGCCCAGCGCCTGGGCCTCTTTACGACGTGAAGCCAGCATGGAGGCCTCGCGCTCCGGAACGTAAATCGGCAGGCCATATTTGCTTTTGACCTCACCCACCTCGGCAACCAGCGCCATACGGCGCGCTAACAGATCCAGCAGCGCCTTATCCACTTCATCAATTTGATCGCGTAATGCGGTCAATTCAGCAACCATACCTAACCTCTTAAGCCAGACGCGTCGCCAGCTGGCCGTTTATATCTTTGTGGATCTCACGCAGCAGCGTATCGGTGGTTTCCCAGCTGATGCAGGCATCCGTCACGGACACACCGTACTTCATTGCGCTGCGCGGTTGTTCAGATGATTGATTGCCTTCATGAATATTGCTCTCAATCATCAGACCGATAATAGAACGGTTGCCGTCTTTGATTTGTGCGACCACCGATTCCGCCACCGCAGGCTGACGACGGTAATCTTTGTTCGAATTACCATGACTGCAATCTACCATCAGTGCCGGGCGCAGTCCCGCCTGCTCCATCTCTTTTTCACACTGTGCCACATCTGCCGGGCTGTAGTTTGGCGCTTTACCGCCACGCAGGATCACATGACCGTCCGGATTACCCTGCGTCTGCAGGAGACAAACCTGGCCCGCCTGGTTAATACCTACAAAGCGATGCGGCATGGCTGCGGCGCGCATGGCGTTGATCGCCGTGGCAAGGCTACCGTCGGTCCCGTTTTTAAAACCTACCGGCATCGACAGACCAGACGCCATTTCACGGTGGGTTTGTGATTCCGTAGTACGCGCACCAATCGCAGACCAGCTAAACAGATCGCCCAGGTACTGCGGGCTGTTCGGATCCAGCGCTTCGGTTGCCAGTGGCAGCCCCATGCTGACCAGCTCAACCAGCAGGCGACGCGCAATCTTCAGACCGGCTTCCACATCAAACGAGCCATCCATGTGCGGATCGTTAATCAACCCTTTCCAGCCAACGGTGGTACGTGGCTTCTCAAAATAGACGCGCATCACCAGGTAGAGGCTATCGCTGACCTCCTCCGCTAATGCTTTAAATCGACGAGCGTACTCAATGGCGGTTTCAGGATCGTGAATGGAACAAGGACCACATACCACCAGCAGACGCGGATCGCGGCCAGCGATAATGTCAGAAATGGTCTGGCGCGAGTGCTCAATTTGAGCCTCCTGCACGGCGCTCAGCGGGAACTCCGCTTTCAGTTGATCCGGTGTAATCAAAACCTGTTCGTCAGTGATATGTACGTTGTTCAGCGCGTCTTTTTGCATGATGGCGATCCTGTAAAGCTCGTTTGCGATAGGTGTTTTCCTCGAAGAGGTGAAACAACGATACCACAATAAGTAAAGATTTCAATCCAAAATACGTACACTTTACTTTACAAAAGCCATTTCACTGCAAAAAACAGCCAACAAAACCGTAAACATAAAATTACACCACCACTTTCTTTTGCCAGGCTATGCTGAAGAAAAAAGGAGAATGGCTATGCGTTCAATCGCTCTGATGCTGTTGTCGCTGTTTTTATCGGGCTGTCAGATCAATCCTTATACCTTCCAGCCCGACTGGACTAGTCCCAGCTGGTTTGATGCGGGTAAAGAAGACGCCATGAATGGTCTGCCGGTTAAAGATAATCAGACGCTGGCCGATAGTTTTAACGACCCGCAGGTTGATCGTAGTGAATATCTTCGTGGCTACGCCGACGGACAGAAAAAAGTGTGTGAGGAAGGTTTTATTTACGCCTGGGGAGTAGCAGGTAAATCTTTCCCGGCCAGTTGTGATACTGTTGAAAACGCAGCAAAACTGCATGACTCATGGCAACAAGGAATGGATGAAAGTATGCGTTCCAGCAGACTTAATTAAGCCGTTTTTTATACGCCGGAATATATACAACTGTAGGATTTAGCTTAGGTCGTACTCAGTACATTTCTGACATAATGACGGCTTTGATAAACAATGGTATTCTGCCGACAACTCGTAAGGACATCTATTTTCCAGAGCGGTATGGCGGATTCTGGTGAGAAATTCATTCTTGATCTCTTTGTTCCGACTCACTCTGGTGCTAATGCTGTTCTTTATGGTGGGCCCAGCACCGGCAGCCACGTTCACAGAAACCGATAAATCGGTACGTTCGATTGTATCGGGTATTGTGAGCTATACCCGATGGCCGTCACTTTCCGGGCAACCTAAACTCTGCGTTTATGCCTCGTCTCACTACACGCAAGCACTGAGCAGCGAAGAGGGGCAAAGCGAGTTACCTTATACTCCCGTCATTGTACGTAACGATCAGGAAGCCCTGTCCGCGACGTGTGATGCTATTTATTTCGGGGCTGAATCGCCTGCAAAACAACTTGAATTAATAAGTCAATATCAGGGCAGAGCATTGCTATTAATCTCAGAGCAGAATCCGGAATGTGTTATTGGCAGTGCATTCTGCCTGATAATCGATCATAACCAGGTCAGATTTTCCGTTAATCTGGATGCATTGACGCGCAGTGGCGTACGCGTCAATCCGGATGTATTAATGCTGGCACGGAATAAGCAGCATGGATAAAGAAATCACTTCAACGCCACGTCCAACGTTTAAAAGCACGTTGAGACGAATCAGCATGATAAGCGTCATCATCACCATGACGTTAATTTGGCTCCTGCTCTGTTTTGCTTCTGTGGTGACATTAAAGCAATACGCCCAAAAAAATCTCGAATTAACCGGCGCAACAATGAGCCACAGCCTTGAAGCCTCACTGGTCTTTAATGATGCGCTGGCGGCTAACGAAACGCTCGCCACCCTGGGTAAACAGGGCCAGTTTGCCGTGGCTGAGGTTATTAACGCGCATAAAAAGCGGTTTGCTTACTGGTCCTGGAACCCGGAAGAGAATAACGACACGCTGGGTGCATTGGTTAGCCGCTGGCTGTTTCCCGACCCGGTCGCACAGCCCATCATGCATAACGGTAATGCGATCGGCGAAATTCGCCTGACCGCACGCGATAATCTCATCAGCCATTTCATCTGGTTGTCGTTTGCCGTTCTTACCGGCTGTATTCTTTTTGCCACCGCCGTCGCGCTTACGATTACACAATCTCTGCATCATGGCATGGTCACGGCGCTGCAAAACATCACCGACGTCGTGCTTGACGTACGCACCAACCGCAACTTTTCCCGGCGGGTGAAGGATGGCCGCATCGAAGAATTCCACCAGTTTGGCGAAGACTTCAACAGTCTGCTGGATGAAATGGAAGAGTGGCAGCTTAAGCTGCAGGCGAAAAACGCTCAGCTACTGCGTACCGCCATGCACGATCCTCTCACCGGCCTCGCCAATCGGGCGGCGTTTCGTAGCAGCATCGCGGCATTAATGCACGACGCCTCCGCAAAAACCAACACTGCCCTGCTCTTCCTCGACGGTGATAATTTCAAGTTTATTAACGATACCTGGGGACATGCTGCGGGCGATTGCGTCCTGATTGAAGTCGCCCGCCGGATGGTTGAGTTTGGCGATAAGCGTCATCAGTCATACCGCCTTGGCGGTGACGAGTTTGCGATGGTGCTGTACGGCGTGCAGTCTGCCGCGGAGGTTCAACAGATTTGTGCTGCGTTGTCGCAGCAGTTTATGCGCCCGTTCGATCTGCATAACGGGCAGACAGCAACGATGTCACTTAGCATTGGCTTTGCTCTGGCGTGGGAAAGTGCCTCTGTGGAAGCATTACTGGAGCAAGCCGACCGCAACATGTACCAGGATAAAAACCAGCGTACAAAAGCAATAACTTAGAAAGGATACGATATGTTAAAGCGATACTTCGCGCCGTTATTTCTCGCTTCAATGGTACTGGCGGGTTGTCAGTCACCGCCTGAAGGTAAATTCACCCCTGAGCAAATTGCGGCGATGAAGTCATACGGCTTTAACGAATTGAATGGCGACTGGTCTTTGGGCCTGTCAGATACGATCCTGTTTGATAAAAATGACGCCAGACTGCGCCCGGAAAGTGAAGCGCAGATCCGCTCCATGGCCTCTCGCCTGGCGGCTACCGGCCTGAAACACGCGCGTATGGATGGCCACACCGATAATTACGGAGAAGAGAGCTACAACGAAGCGCTGTCGTTAAAACGTGCCAATGCAGTGGCTGACGTCTGGGCCAAAGGCGCCAATATCCCGCGCAGCAACCTCACCACGCAGGGATTAGGTAAAAAATATCCGGTTTCCAGCAACAGTACGGCGCAAGGGCGTGCTGAAAACCGTCGGGTCGCGGTGGTCATCAGCACGCCATAGCCTTATTTAACGGATGATTGTGCGAGCGACACGCCAGTTGCCGCTCGCCAGCGTAGCCAGTCAATCAGCATAAACAGCGCCAGGCTCACGCCCATCACCGGCAATGCCAGCCCCAGCAATACGCTGACCACCACCGTGACGGCTTTTCCCCATCCCGGGAGCGCCAGCCAGCACTGACAAAGCGTCTGAAGCGGATCGGCCGTCGATTGCGCCGGACGACGCATCCACCACATCCGGTATCCCCAGACAATCAGCACACACAGCGCCAGGCCAAATGCGACGAGCAGTAACTGGTTAACCAGCCCGAATAAGATCCCCATATGGAAATCCACCCCCCAGCGGGTCAGCTTTGCCATTAACGGGAAATCCTCAAAGCGGGTTCTGTCCAGAATTTGCATGGAATTTGGATCCACCGCAACGGCATCCACCTGGGTCGGCCAGCGGCGGTCAATTTCCGTCACGGTCCACGCCTGGTCAGTGCTTTTCGCCGGGCGGATTTCGAGTTTATTCGCATCAATCCCGGCCTGGCGGGCAGCGTGCAATACGCCATCGAACTGGGTCAGATCCATCGTCATGTCGGGCATCATCATGCCAGCATGATGCCCATGGTGTTCAGCGTGCTCATCCATCGTGACGGGCGCACCCGAAAGCGTAGTGTTCACCTGCGGCGTGAGCCAGTTCATCTGCGCGCGCAATTTATCCACGTTGCCGCCCGCCCACTGGGACCATGTCAGGCCGGTCGCAGAAAACAGCAACATTCCCCCCAGCAGCACCCAGCCCAGCGTGACATGCAGGCGACGCCGGTTCTGAAAACGATTGTTGAGCCGACGTTTTGGCCGGGTATAAAACCACAGCGCAATCCCGCCCAGCGCAGCGACCCACATCCACGAGGCGGCCAGCTCGCTATAGAGCCGACCAACGTTACCCAGCATCAGGGACGTATGCAGATAATCAATGGTCTGGCGTAGCGGTAAAATCCCGCTGGTGCCATACACGGTCATATCGCCACGCACCGCAAGAGTGACGGGATCGATAAAAATAGCTCGGGTCTCCGATGGGCCAAGCGACGGGTCGGCAAACATCACCCGGGTGGTTTCACCCGCAGCCAGGCCAGGACGAACGGCGTATAAACGCAGATCGGTGCCGATGGTTTTTTCCGCCACGGCGATCTGTTCCGCCAGCGGTTGGAGTTCCCCCACGGAATCCGTATGGAGCGCGTGCCGGTACAGAATATTTTCCAGCTGCGGTGTCGCCACGTACAGCGTACCGGTCAGCGTGGCGAAGAAGATAAACGGGCCGACAAACAGCCCGACATAGAAATGGAGTCGACGCAGCAGGTTTCCCCATGCCGCGCGCGGAGTGCAGGTAGTCATACTTTTCCTATTTAAGGCAAAAAGTTATCGATATTTTTTAAAGGGAAAAAGCAGACTGCCGCGGCGGCGCGCGGGTATCAGGATAAAGCCAGGGGAAAAAGTGCCAGTGGCTGACCGCCTGACGCGGCATCCTGACACGCAGCCTTTGCAGCACGATACTGAGCAGCACAATCAGCGCGAGTATCATGCCCGGCACGTGGGCTAATAGCACGCAGTAGCCACAGGCTTCCGCATGGTCAACCGGCATGCTGTGCTGCATATCGCCGTGGTACTCATCCATCGACATCATGCTCATGTCATGATGCATCCCCGGCATGGCACTCATGGGATCTTTTTGCAGCGAGACGGAGATCAGCGGTGCGATCACGATCAGCAGGATCGCAAACAGCGCGGTCAATGCCGCTGCGCGTTTCCAGTTATGCTGATGCAGTACGTTAATCACTTACCCTCCACGGAAGAGGCCAGCATTGTAAATGATTTATGACGAAAGGGTTAACACGAGAGATGCGATGGGATAAAAAAAGGGCCAGCCTTTCGGCCAGCCCTTTCTAACAGGATGTCGCTTAAGCGAATCTTAGTTCAGACGCTCTTTAATACGAGCAGACTTACCAGTACGCTCACGCAGGTAGTACAGTTTAGCTTTACGTACAGCACCACGACGTTTAACAGCAATGCTGTCAACTACCGGAGAGTGAGTCTGGAAGACACGCTCAACGCCTTCGCCGTTGGAAATTTTACGAACAGTGAATGCAGAGTGCAGACCGCGGTTACGAATAGCGATAACCACGCCCTCGAATGCCTGCAGACGTTTTTTGGAACCTTCAACAACCCATACTTTCACTTCCACGGTGTCACCTGGACGGAAGGAAGGTACGTCCTGCTTCATCTGCTCTTGTTCAAGTTGCTTAATAATGTTGCTCATAATTTAATCTCTTATCCTGGGTAAACTGATATTCGGGAGCGTATTACGCATTCCCATCATGTTCATGCTGCTGTTGCGCGTGTTCAGTTTTGAACTCGGCCAGCAACTTTGCTTGCTCTTCAGTCAGAGCCAGGTTTTCCAGAAGTTCAGGTCTTCTAAGCCAGGTTCGGCCCAGCGACTGCTTCAAACGCCAGCGACGTATCTCAGCATGGTTTCCTGACAGTAACACTGCCGGGACTTCCATCCCTTCTAACACTTCAGGACGGGTATAGTGTGGACAGTCCAGCAACCCATCGGCAAAGGAATCTTCCGTTGCCGAAGCTTCATGGCCCAGTACTCCCGGAATGAACCGGGCGACGGAGTCAATCAGCGTCATTGCGGGTAACTCACCACCGCTGAGAACGTAATCGCCGATAGACCATTCTTCGTCAATCTCGGTTTGAATTACGCGCTCATCTATCCCTTCGTAGCGACCACAGACCAGAATCAGTTTTTGATTCGTCGCCAGTTCGCTGACGCCCGCTTGATCAAGCTTGCGTCCCTGAGGTGACAGATAAATCACCTTTGCGCCTTCACCTGCCGCGGCTTTTGCTGTGTGAATGGCGTCCCGTAAGGGTTGCACCATCATTAACATCCCCGGTCCGCCGCCGTAAGGACGATCGTCCACGGTACGGTGCCGATCATGCGTGAAGTCACGAGGACTCCAGCTCTGGATGCTCAGCAGGCCATTCTTTACTGCCCGGCCAGTTACCCCGTAATCGGTAATCGCGCGGAACATTTCAGGAAACAGGCTAATTATGCCAATCCACATAGCGCCGTCTTTTACCGTTTATCCGGAGAATTTAAAAACCAGGATCCCAATCTACTTCAATCGTTTGAGTAGCGAGATCGACTTTCTTGATAACCTGTCCATCGAGGAACGGAACCAACCGCTCCTTGATGCCAAATGCATCTTTCAGGTTTGCCTTAATGACGAGAACGTCATTAGACCCGGTTTCCATCATGTCGATGACTTTCCCCAGGCTGTAGCCTTCAGTAGTGACTACCTGGCAACCCATAAGGTCTTTCCAGTAATAGTCGCCTTCTTCGAGCTCCGGCAACTGCGACGAATCCACGACAATTTCACAATTAGTCAGTGCATTCGCGGCATCACGATCGTCAACGCCTTTCAGCTTGATGATGATGTCCTGATTGTGGTGACGCCAGCTTTCCAGCTCGACCTCTTCCCACTTACCGCCTTTCTGAATAAACCAGGGCTGGTAATTAAAAATGCTATCAGCGTCTTCAGTGGAGGAAAACACTCTGAGCCAACCACGGATACCGTAGCAAGAACCCATTTTGCCCAATACAATCGGTTCAACAGGTGCTTTATTGCTCATCATGACCACCGTGACAGATTAAGCTGCTTTGTTTGCTGCTTTGATCAGCGTAGCAACGCGATCGGAAACAGTCGCGCCCTGGCCAACCCAGTGAGCGATACGATCCAGATCCAGACGAGTTTCTTCTTCTGCGCCAGCGGCCAGTGGGTTGAAGAAACCAACGCGCTCGATGAAGCGACCGTTGCGTGCATTACGGCTGTCAGTCACAACAACCTGGTAGAACGGACGCTTTTTAGCGCCGTGACGTGCTAAACGAATAGTTACCATAACATCCTCTTGTGTGAATAAAACAACCGGGCCCCATCGAGGAACGGAGCCCGGGTGTCATATTAAAAGCCCGAAAATTTTACTCATTTTCGGGCAAAAAGCAATCTCAAAAGCGATTATCGCCCAGGAAAACCGGGTGGCATCATGCCTTTCATGCCACGCATCATTTTCGCCATGCCGCCTTTCTTCATTTTCTTCATCATGCGCTGCATGTCGTCGAACTGTTTCAGAAGGCGGTTAACGTCCTGCACCTGCATGCCGCAACCGGCTGCGATACGGCGCTTACGGGAACCTTTGATGATATCCGGGTTAGCGCGCTCTTTGAGGGTCATTGAGTTGATGATCGCCTCCATACGCACCAGCACCTTGTCATCCATCTGCGCTTTTACGTTGTCTGGGATCTGGCCCATGCCCGGCAGTTTGCCCATCAGGCTTGCCATGCCGCCCATGTTTTTCATCTGACGCAGCTGCTCAAGGAAGTCGGTCAGATCGAAACCGTCGCCTTTTTTCAGCTTGCTGGCCAGCTTCTCGGCCTGCGCACGGTCAACTTTGCTCTCGATATCTTCAATCAGCGACAGCACGTCGCCCATGCCGAGGATACGGGAGGCAATACGGTCCGGGTGGAACGGCTCCAGCGCTTCGGTTTTTTCGCCCACACCGAGGAATTTGATCGGCTTACCGGTGATATGACGAATAGAAAGCGCCGCACCGCCGCGGGCGTCACCGTCCACTTTGGTCAGCACCACGCCGGTTAACGGCAGCGCTTCGTTGAACGCTTTCGCGGTGTTTGCCGCATCCTGACCGGTCATGGCGTCAACCACAAACAGGGTCTCTACCGGGTTGATAGAAGCATGCACCTGTTTGATTTCGTCCATCATCGCTTCGTCGACGTGCAGACGACCGGCGGTATCCACCAGCAGCACGTCGTAGAACTTCAGCTTCGCCTCTTTCAGCGCTGCGTTCACGATGTCGACTGGCTTCTGGGCCACGTCAGACGGGAAGAAATCGACCCCGACCTGCTGCGCCAGGGTCTCCAGCTGTTTGATCGCCGCCGGGCGATAAACGTCCGCAGAAACCACCAGCACTTTTTTCTTGTGCTTCTCGCGCAGGAATTTACCCAGCTTACCGACGCTGGTGGTTTTACCCGCACCCTGCAGACCCGCCATCAACACGACGGCCGGAGGCTGAGCCGCCAGGTTCAGGACCTGGTTCTCTTCTCCCATCGCCGAAACCAGTTCGTTACGAACGATTTTGACGAACTCCTGACCCGGGGTCAGGCTCTTGTTAACTTCATGACCAACCGCCTTCTCTTTAACGCGGTTGATAAAATCACGAACAACCGGCAACGCGACGTCTGCTTCCAGCAGCGCCATGCGCACTTCGCGCAGCGTTTCCTTGATGTTGTCTTCGGTAAGGCGTCCGCGGCCGCTGATGTTGCGCAGCGTGCGCGACAAACGATCGGTTAAATTATCAAACATTGTCTCTCGCCTGAGTAGAAACGTTGGGCCGCCATGAGCGACACACACACAGAATTTTGCCGGAGTATAACATGAAGGCGCCTTTGTTGTTATGCAACGGTTGGAGCAGGCGTCACGTAACGTTATACTGCTTCTCTTTCTTATTAAGACAACTGTCGATGCCTATATGCCTGTTTTCGCACTGATCGCCCTTGTTGCCTACTCTGTCAGCCTTGCGCTGATCATTCCCGGACTGCTGCAAAAAAACAGCGGCTGGCGGCGCATGGCTATTCTGTCGGCGGTGATCGCACTGATTAGTCACGCTTTTGCGCTGGAATCGCGCATCATTCCCGGTGACGGCAGCGTGCAAAACCTGAGCGTGCTGAACGTCGGTTCGCTGGTCAGCCTGATGATCTGTACGGTGATGACAATTGTCGCCTCTAAGAATCGCGGCTGGCTGTTGCTGCCCATTGTTTATGCCTTCGCGCTGATCAATCTGGCCTTGGCTACCTTTATGCCCAATGAATTCATTACGCATCTGGAAGCCACGCCGGGCATGCTGGTGCATATCGGCCTGTCGCTGTTCTCTTACGCAACGCTGATCATTGCCGCGCTCTATGCCATGCAGCTCGCCTGGATTGACTACCAGTTGAAAAACAAAAAGCTGGCGTTTAACCATGAGATGCCGCCGCTGATGGTCATTGAGCGTAAGATGTTCCACATCACCCAGGTCGGCGTAGTATTATTGACCTTAACGCTCTGCACTGGCCTGTTTTATATGAAAAACCTGTTCAGCGTGGAGAATATCGACAAAGCGGTGCTCTCCATCATCGCGTGGTTTGTCTATATTGTGCTGTTATGGGGCCATTATCATGAGGGCTGGCGCGGTCGTCGCGTAGTCTGGTTCAATGTCGCGGGTGCGGGCATTCTCACCCTTGCCTATTTCGGAAGTCGCTTCATACAGCAATTTGCTGGCTAAGTAACAAAGGAGTTCCCCCTGGAACACATCTCTACCACCACGCTGATCGTTACGCTGATCGTCATGGTGGTCATCTCCGCCTATTTCTCTGGCTCGGAAACCGGCATGATGACCTTAAACCGCTACCGGTTACGTCATCGTGCTAAACAGGGTAACCGTGCCGCACGTCGCGTTGAAAAACTGCTCCGTAAACCGGATCGCCTGATAAGCCTGGTGCTTATCGGTAACAACCTCGTCAATATCCTCGCCTCTGCGCTGGGCACCATTGTCGGGATGCGCCTGTACGGCAACGCCGGGGTCGCGATTGCTACCGGCGTACTGACGTTTGTGGTGCTGGTGTTTGCGGAAGTGCTGCCCAAAACCATCGCTGCGCTTTATCCGGAAAAAGTGGCTTACCCGAGCAGCTTCCTGCTGGCACCGCTGCTGATCCTGATGATGCCGCTGGTCTGGCTGTTGAATATGGTCACCCGTATCCTGATGCGCATGGTCGGCATCAAAGCCGACGTCGCCATCAGCAGTGCACTCAGCAAAGACGAGCTGCGCACCATCGTGAACGAATCCCGCTCGCAGATTTCACGCCGCAATCAGGACATGCTCCTGTCGGTGCTGGATCTGGAAAAGGTCAGCGTTAACGACATTATGGTGCCGCGTAACGAAATCGTCGGGATTGATATTAACGACGACTGGAAGGCCATCGTCCGCCAGCTGACCCACTCCCCGCACGGACGCATTGTGCTGTATCGCGACTCCCTGGACGATGCCATCAGTATGCTACGCGTGCGGGAAGCCTATCGCCTGATGACCGAGAAAAAAGAGTTCACTAAAGAGGTGATGCTGCGCGCCGCCGACGAGATTTACTACGTGCCGGAAGGAACGCCGCTCAGCACGCAACTGGTGAAATTCCAGCGTAACAAAAAGAAAGTCGGTCTGGTGGTCGATGAGTATGGCGATATTCAGGGGCTGGTGACGGTCGAAGATATTCTGGAAGAGATTGTTGGAGACTTTACCACCTCCATGTCCCCTTCTCTTGCGGAAGAGGTCACGCCGCAAAACGACGGTTCGGTGCTGATTGACGGCAGCGCGAACATCCGCGAACTCAATAAAGCCTTTAACTGGCATCTGCCGGAAGATGAGGCTCGCACCATGAACGGGATGATTCTGGAAGCACTGGAAGAGATCCCGGCGGCGGGCACACGGGTGCGCATTGAACAGTATGATATTGATATCCTGGACGTGCAGGACAATATGATTAAGCAGGTGAAGGTCCTGCCTGTTAAACCACTGCGCGAAAGTATCGCGGAATAAAGTTGTAGGCCGGGCAAGGCGAAGCCGCCGCCCGGCACTACGGAGCGGCAAATTACGCTTTCGCTTTCGCCACGGTTACCATCGCAGCACGGATGGTACGGCCGTTCAGGGTATACCCTTTCTGCATCACGCCCAGCACTTTACCGGCTTCAACGTCTTCTGATTCCACCATCGCAATTGCCTGGTGTACGTTAGGATCCAGCGGGACGTCGGTATCGGCAATCACTTCCACACCAAACTTACGCACCACGTCCAGCATGGATTTCAGCGTCAGTTCGATACCTTCGATCATCGCCGCGTTGTCCGGATTCGCTTTATCAGCCACTTCCAGTGCACGATCGAGGCTGTCGATTACCGGCAGCAGTTCGTTGACGAATTTCTCCAGCGCAAACTTATGCGCCTTTTCAACGTCCTGTTCGGTACGACGACGCAGGTTTTCCATTTCCGCCTTGATGCGCAGAACACTGTCGCGTTCGCGATTCTGTGCTTCTACCAGTTGGGCTTCCAGATTCGCAATTTTTTCATCGCGCGGGTCCACCTGCTCAGCAGATGCGTCTGGCTCTACAGCCTCAACTTCATCGTGCTGTTCCGTGATAATTTCTTCAGGGGCTTGCCCCTCAGGCGTTTTCTGTTCTTTACTACTCATGAATTTCTCCGCGTTTTTCTGCATTCATCTCGCTAACTTCGCTTATTATGGGGATCAGTTTCCTGGATTCAAGGGAACAAGAGAGATTGTCATCATTCATCAGGCACAAGGACCTCCAGAAAATGAATAATCATTTCAGGTGTATTGGGATCGTCGGGCACCCGCGTCACCCTACGGCATTGACGACACATGAAATGTTGTATCGCTGGCTGTGTAGCAAAGGCTATGAAGTGATGGTTGAGCAGCAGATCGCTCAGGAGCTGCAGCTTAAGAGCGTTAAAACCGGCACGCTGGCAGAGATTGGACAGCAGGCGGATCTTGCCGTGGTGGTCGGCGGCGACGGCAACATGCTCGGCGCGGCTCGCACGCTGGCGCGCTACGACATAAAAGTCATCGGCATTAACCGTGGCAATCTCGGTTTTCTGACTGACCTCGACCCGGACAACGCGCAGCAGCAGCTGGCCGATGTGCTGGAAGGACATTACATCAGCGAAAAACGTTTTTTACTGGAAGCGCAGGTGTGTCAGCAGGACTGCCAGAAACGCATCAGTACCGCCATTAACGAGGTGGTACTTCACCCCGGCAAAGTGGCGCATATGATTGAGTTCGAAGTGTATATCGATGAAATCTTCGCGTTCTCCCAGCGCTCTGACGGGTTGATTATCTCCACGCCGACGGGCTCGACCGCCTATTCGCTTTCCGCGGGAGGACCAATCCTGACGCCTTCGCTGGATGCCATAACGCTGGTGCCGATGTTCCCGCACACCCTTTCTGCCCGCCCGCTGGTGATTAACGGCAGCAGCACCATCCGCCTGCGTTTCTCGCACCGCCGTAATGACCTGGAGATCAGCTGCGACAGCCAGATCGCGCTGCCTATTCAGGAAGGTGAAGATGTACTGATTCGTCGGTGTGATTATCACCTGAACCTTATTCATCCGAAAGATTACAGTTATTTCAACACATTAAGCTCGAAGCTTGGCTGGTCAAAAAAATTGTTCTGATTTTGCATCCAGTACTTTACTGTATAAAAAACCAGTTTATACTGTATGAAAACACAGTCATGGTTTTTCATACAGGAAAACAATTATGCTGGCACAACTGACCATCAGCAACTTTGCCATTGTTCGTGAGCTTGAGATCGATTTCCACAGCGGCATGACGGCGATCACCGGTGAAACCGGTGCGGGTAAATCCATTGCCATTGATGCCCTCGGCTTGTGCCTTGGCGGGCGTGCTGAGGGTGACATGGTGCGCATGGGCGCCAACCGTGCTGACCTCTGTGCTCGCTTCTCCCTGAAAGACACCCCTGCAGCCCTGCGCTGGCTCGAAGAAAACCAGCTTGAAGATGGACGTGAGTGTTTACTTCGCCGCGTTATCAGCAGCGACGGTCGGTCACGTGGTTTTATCAACGGCACGGCGGTACCGCTTTCTCAGCTTCGCGAGCTGGGTCAGTTGCTTATTCAGATACATGGTCAGCACGCGCATCAGCAGCTGGTTAAGCCGGAGCAGCAAAAATCGCTACTCGATGGCTATGCAGGTGAGTATGCACTTACTCAGTTGATGGCAGAACACTATCGCCAGTGGCACCAGAGCTGCCGCGAGCTGGCTCAGCATCAGCAGCAAAGCCAGGAGCGTGCCGCACGCGCCGAGCTGCTGGAATATCAGCTCAAAGAGCTGAACGAGTTTAATCCGCAGGCGGGTGAGTTCGAACTTATTGACGAAGAGTACAAGCGTCTGGCCAACAGTGGCCATCTGCTCTCTACCAGCCAGAACGCCCTCACCTTACTGGCAGATGGCGAAGACGTTAATCTGCAAAGCCAGCTGTATAACGTGCGTCAGCTTGTTACCGAGCTGGCGGGCATGGACAGCAAACTGTCCGGCGTGCTGGATATGCTGGAAGAGGCGGCGATTCAAATCTCTGAAGCCGGTGATGAACTGCGCCACTACTGTGAACGTCTGGATCTCGATCCCAATCGCCTGTTTGAGCTGGAACAGCGCATTTCCCGTCAGATTTCTCTGGCGCGCAAGCACCACGTCACGCCGGAAGAGTTGCCTGCGTTCTATCAGTCTCTCCTTGATGAACAGCAGCAACTTGACGATCAGGCTGATTCACTGGAAACGCTGACTCTGGCGGTAAACCAGCACCATCAGCAGGCGCTGACCACGGCGAAACAGCTGCATGAAGTTCGTCAGCATTATGCTCAGGAACTCAGCCAGCACATCACCGACAGCATGCATACGCTGGCGATGCCACACGGCATATTCACGATTGATGTCCGCTTCGAAGAGAACTCCCTGACGGCGGAAGGCGCGGATCGCATCGAATTCCGTGTCACCACCAACCCAGGCCAGCCGTTACAGCCTATTTCCAAAGTGGCATCCGGCGGTGAGCTCTCCCGTATTGCTCTGGCGATCCAGGTTATCACCGCCCGTAAAATGGAAACCCCGGCCCTGATTTTCGATGAAGTGGATGTGGGGATCAGCGGCCCGACGGCGGCGGTAGTGGGTAAACTGCTGCGCCAGCTCGGTGAATCGACTCAGGTGATGTGCGTCACCCACCTGCCGCAGGTGGCGGGCTGTGGTCATCATCACTTTATCGTCAGCAAAGAAACGGACGGTGAAATGACCGAAACGCACATGAAACCGCTGGATAAACGCTCGCGCCTGCAGGAGCTGGCTCGTCTGCTGGGAGGCAGCGAAGTCACCCGCAATACGCTCGCGAATGCGAAAGAACTGCTGGCGGCATAAACTTTTTCGGGATCTCAGGGTCATACAGAACAACAAAAACGCCGCCAGACCGGTTTCAAAGTGGGGCAAGGTCTATTATCATCGGCATATTACATATGAGCCGCGTACTGCTCGGGCCCGAAAAGGAATCAAATCACTATGCGCTGTAAAACGCTGACCGCTGCCGCTGCGGTTCTTCTGATGTTGACCGCAGGCTGTTCCACTCTGGAGAAAGTGGTTTACCGTCCTGACATCAACCAGGGGAACTACCTTACCCCTAACGATGTGTCTAAAATCCGTGTAGGGATGACACAACAGCAGGTCGCTTATGCACTGGGAACCCCGATGATGTCCGATCCGTTCGGCACCAACACCTGGTTCTATGTATTCCGTCAGCAGCCAGGCCACGAAGATGTCACCCAGCAGACCCTGACGCTGACCTTCAGCAGCGCCGGTGTGTTGACCAACATCGACAACAAGCCTGCCCTGACCAAATAATCAGGCGTCAGAAATGCAAAAAGGTGCTCAATGAGCACCTTTTTTGTATCGACATTTCGCACTGGATCGTAGCCCCGGTAAGCGCAGCGCCACCGGGAGAAGAAAGCACTACTTAGCTGATTTCTCCGCACGCTGGCGACGCAGCTCTTTCGGGTCGGCAATCAACGGGCGATAAATCTCCACCCGGTCGCCCTCTTTCAGCACATCACCCAGCTTCACCGGACGGCTGTAAATGCCGACTTTATTTTTTGCCAGATCGATATCGCGACGAAGCTCCAGAATGCCAGAAGCTCGGATAGCCGCCTCAACGGTTGCGCCCTCTTCCAGCGTCACGCGCTGCAGATACTGCTTCTCCGGCAACGCGTAGACCACTTCCACAGCTATCTTATGCGACACTGTAGACCTCTTTGGCGCGGGTCGTGAATGCCTGAACCATATTGGACGCCAGCTCTTTGAAGATGCGGCCAAACGCCAGCTCAATCAGCTTATTGGTAAACTCAAAGTCCAGATGGAACTCGATGCGGCAGGCATCAGCGCTCAGCGGCGTAAACTTCCAGCCTCCCATCAGGGTCTTGAATGGACCATCCACCAGATGCATCAAAATACTCTGATTGTTCGTCAGCGTATTGCGGGTGGTGAACGTCTTGCTGATCCCCGCTTTGGAGACATCCACCGCCGCCGTCATCTGCGTCGGGCCAGACTCCAGAACACGGCTCCCGGTACACCCAGGGATAAATTCTGGATATGACTGAACATCGTTCACTAACTGATACATTTGTTCCGCGCTGTAAGGTACAAGCGCAGTACGGCTAATCTGAGGCATAGCTTTTCCCATGGTCACACAACGGACAAATAATAACATTTATCACCTGTTAAAAAAACGCTAAGCCTCATCTCGTGCTAAGATAGCGCGTTAGACCTCACAGGACGCAATGAGGTGACTTTTTGAAATCAGATTACCGACGGCTTTACGACACTTATGACGAAGAAAAAAGCACATAAACCAGGCTCGGCGACCATTGCGCTCAACAAGCGTGCTCGCCATGAGTATTTCATTGAAGAAGAATTTGAAGCTGGCCTTGCCCTGCAGGGCTGGGAAGTAAAATCGCTGCGCGCCGGGAAAGCCAACATCGGCGATAGCTATGTGATCCTGAAAGATGGCGAAGCCTTCCTGTTCGGTGCCAACTTTACGCCGCTGACCGTCGCCTCTTCGCACTACGTGTGTGACCCAACGCGTACCCGTAAGCTGCTGCTGAACAAGCGTGAACTGGAATCCCTCTACGGGCGCATTAACCGAGAGGGCTTTACCGTGGTCGCGCTGTCGCTGTACTGGAAAAACGCCTGGTGCAAAGTGAAAGTTGGCGTTGCCAAAGGTAAAAAACAGCACGACAAACGTACTGACCTGAAAGAGCGCGAATGGCAGCTAGACAAAGCACGCATTATGAAAAACGCAGGACGTTGATTCTGCACACTTATTGTACTATTCAATAAGTTAGCGTTCCGGGCTGGTATCCAGGAGGTGAAATCTGGTATACTGAGTTCAACACTATTGGGGCTGATTCTGGATTCGACGGGATTTGCGAAACCCAAGGTGCATGCCGAGGGGCGGTTTGCCTCGTTAAAAGCCGCAAAAAAATAGTCGCAAACGACGAAAACTACGCTTTAGCAGCTTAATAACCTGCTCTGAGCCCTCTCTCCCTAGCTTCCGCTCTTAAGACGGGGATCAAAGAGAGGTCAAACCCAAAAGAGATCGCGTGGAAGCCCTGCCTGGGGTTGAAGCGTTAAAACTAATCAGGCTAGTTCGTTAGTGGCGTGTCTGTCCGCAGCTGGCGTGCGAATGTAAAGACAAACTAAGCATGTAGTACCGAGGATGTAGAAATTTCGGACGCGGGTTCAACTCCCGCCAGCTCCACCACTTTTTAGTTGTTTGAAGTACAATGAAGTCTACTAAGCCCGCACAGCACAAGCTCTGCGGGCTTTTTCATGTCTATTGTCGTCCAGTGAGAATTGCTGAGAACTATCACTTATGGCACCCTGAATGGGACCCACAACGAAGGGTCCAAAAACCGAGGGTCCCAAAATGGCAAAAATCGCTAAGAAGCTCACTGACACTGAAATCAAAAGCACCAAGCCAGCCGACAAAGAAATCAACTTGTTTGACGGTGATGGTTTGATCCTACGAATCGCCCCCCTCTCGAAAGGAGGGAAGAAGAATTGGTATTTCAGGTATGCAGTGCCGGTGACCAAAAAGCGAACTAAGGTGAGCTTAGGAACATATCCTCACCTTACACTGGCAAGAGCCAGAGCCTTACGAGATGAATACCTTTCCTTGCTTGCCAATGGCATTGATCCTCAAATCCATAACAACGATAAAGCTAATGCCTTAAAGAATGCTACTGAACACACTCTCCAAGCCGTGGCAAGGAAATGGTTAGATGAGAAGGTAAAGACATCAGGTATCTCACAAGATCATGCAGAAGATATCTGGCGAAGCCTGGAGAGAAATATCTTTCCCGGCTTGGGTAATGTTCCTATCAATGAGATCCGACCTAAACTCTTAAAGCAACATCTTGACCCTATTGAGCAACGAGGAGTCCTCGAAACTTTACGGCGAATCATTTCCCGATTAAATGAAATTTTCCGTTATGCAGCAACTGAGGAACTTATCGAATTCAATCCGGCTGACAACCTTGGGCAACGGTTCAGTAAGCCTAAAAAGCAGAATATGCCTGCATTACCCCCTTCCGAGTTACCCCGCTTCCTATTGGTGTTAAACAATGCCTCTGTTCGTTTAGAAACAAGGCTACTGATTGAGTGGCAACTTCTTACATGGGTTCGCCCTGGTGAAGCTGTTCGCACAAGATGGACTGATATAGATACCGATAACTCAATGTGGAACATTCCTGCTGAATTTATGAAAATGAAGAAGCCCCATAAAGTCCCACTGAGCAAAGAAGCTTTGCGAGTATTGGATTCAATGAAAGCCATCAGTGGGCACAGAGAGTGGGTTTTCCCCAGCATCAAAGCTCCACTCAATCACATGCATGAACAAACAGCAAATGCAGCCATAATCCGTATGGGCTTTGGGGGTGAACTTGTCGCTCACGGTATGCGATCTATTGCTAGAACGGCTGCTGAAGAGAGCGGTAAATTCAGGACAGAAGTGCTTGAAGCGGCTCTTGCACACTCGAAGAAAGATGAAATAATTGCGGCTTACAATCGTGCTGAGTATCTGGCCGAAAGAGTGGTTCTCATGCAGTGGTGGAGTAACTATGTTCAAGCTCAAAGGCTGAAAGCCGTTGCAGCCTAATAATTCAAAACCATATAATAAACAAGGGCAATTATTAGAATTGCATCTCTATTTTTCAACGAACAACTTAGTACCATACACCCAGCATTAACCAATTAAAGCCCTGTTTTAGCTTCTGAGATTAAGCAATAGCTGGTCAAATAATTTAAGAAGCTTTTTTTTGATCCAAACCAAACAACACTACTTAACTCATTGTATATATTGCTTTTTTATGTTAGCAATAAATACAATGTACAGCATACATGCATATGTTGGGGCGGTAGCATTTAAATGTACAATTCTCATCCGTAAAGTTAACACAGCATTTATGAATAAGGTTGGTCTATGAGTGAAAATAAACTGTTTGATAATTATGAGATTATAGAAAGAAATCTACTAAAAACAGAGTCAGATAAAAACATCCCTGAAATAAATCTTGCCCTTAAGGATGGAGAGAGTTACATCATTAAATATTGGCCTAGAAATACCTTAAGTGATGAACAAGTCCTTGAAAGTATTTGGCAACATGAACTACGACAACTCCAAAGATTAAAAGGATATCCTGGCGTAGGAGATTATATTGTAAATCCCGTCGAATCAAAAAAAACAAATGACGGATATTATCTAGTTTTAAACTCCGATGGCAGAGTTCCTACATCATATTTACTAAATAAAAAGACTCTATCCCTCCCCGGAAAGAGCCATTGGCTTACACGATTAAAAGACCCAACAATAAGAATAAGGTTTTGGAAAAACATCAGTAGAGTTACGAGTGCTATTGGTTTACTTCATGCTCAGGGATTACTACATCGACATTTGGATGAAAATGCAATTCTTACATACAACTATGAATCTGATGATTATAATGACTTTCAACTAACGGGATTTGAATGGTCGATTCGGATGCCAACACTTACAACGGCGAAGATCGAACATTCTGGTGAACAAGGGAAAATATCAACATTCGCTACAGATTGGGTTGACTTAGGAGTATTAATATCTAAGTTCCTTAAAATAGAAATAAACAAGATTAAGGAACTTCACTTTCCCGCCGAATACTTTATAACTAACAATCAATTAGCAATCAGTGAAGTAGCAATAATTCGCAGTCTCTTAGGTATTCAACCAATTCAGCAAAATGCTATCAAAGAACTTTTAGGAGAAAAGGAAATCCTCCAATTCATAGAGAGGATAACCAATGAGCTTACTGATTATTATAAAAGAACCAAAACTATACACGGCATTGCTATAAACACTAAATTCTCACAAATAGATAATAATAAAGAGAAAAAAGAATTATTTCACTGCATACAAAAAGTCATCCATAGAAAAACTCAATTCACTATTTCAAGAGATGACACAGAAATAATTAAGAATTTTGTAAAAGATGATTTATCTGAGACTCCTGTATTGTTTGTAAATAATTATGAAAACGATTATTACGATGTAATTTTAAAAGGTAAAGAGCTTTTCTATGTGCTGACACCATTTCAACCAGACCATGGAACGAATGATAAAACGTGGAAAATAGGTTACTCAAAACATGCTTATTTAGAGCTTCCGAATAAATTTTTCAGCAAAGAAAACTACATAGAATTAAATAGCAACAATATTTTTTGTTATACTCATCATGAAGCAAAAAATTTCCTTCTAAACAGTAATGACTCTTTAAATCTAATGTCTTGGGATATTATATTCAAAGAAATAGGAAAAACTTACAACAAGAAAAATGAAGAACATCTTAAATTATTAGAGGGATTAACTGCTGTACATATTACTAATATCGCCTATGCTAAGGCAGAAATTTTCCCTGTAGAAATACTCAGTGAAGAAAGTGACTCAGAAAATATTGGCTCATGGATTTTTAAATTCATATCAAGGCTTGATGAGGCAACTGAAGAGTTGTCAAAATCTCTTAGCATAGAATCCCCATCAGTTAGGCTTGAAAAAATAATAAACAGTAGCGAAAATAATGACAAGTTATCTTGGAGTCTTGTTAACAATAAAGATTTTAGTAGAGTTGATGATGAAATCCTTTTAGAGTTTTATGGCTTTGAAACCGATAATAAAAGTCAAGATATTTACAGTTTCACCTGACTTTGTTGAATAAATCGAACTTTTGCTGAGTTGAAGGATCAGATCACGCAT
>NZ_JACASJ010000006.1:0-90379 GCF_013391025.1 Enterobacter sp. SECR19-1250
TGAACAAAATGACGAAAGCAGGTATGCCTGAAAGCGTGCGTATTGCCTGAAAACACAACCCGCTACGGGGGAGACTTACCCGAAATCTGATTTATTCAACAAAGCCACGCAGGGGAAACAATCCGGCAAGAAAACGCTATACGTTATAGCCATCAGGATCCCGTAAGGCTATGCTTCATTCAGCACGATAATAATTACAGAGGCAATGTCATGGATAAAGAACTACTGGATGCGGGTTACCGGGCCTATACCGGGGAGAAAATTGACGTCTACTTCAATACCGGGATCTGCAAACACTCCGGTAACTGCGTTCGCGGCAGCGCAAAGCTGTTTAATCTGAAACGTAAACCGTGGATCATTCCTGATGAAGTGGACGTGGAAACCGTTGTACGCGTGATTGATACCTGCCCGAGCGGTGCGCTGCAGTATCGCCAAAAATAAGCGAGGAACCATGGATATTCTGGAAGGCCATAACAAGTTTTATGTGAACGATGCGAACGGCAATCAGGTTGCAGAGATTGTCTTCGTACCCACAGGTGAGCATCTGAGTATTATTGAGCACACCGATGTCGATCCGAGCCTGAAGGGGCAAGGGGTTGGTAAGCAGCTGGTGGCGAAGGTGGTGGAGAAAATGCGCGGTGAGAATCGCAAAATTATCCCGCTGTGCCCGTTTGCAAAGCATGAGTTTGATAACACGCGGGAATATGACGATATTCGGGCGTAAAACACACCGGCGATGGCCGGTGTTTTTTTATCTCACCTGCTCCAGCAGCAATCCCAGCGCGATCGCCACCATAATCCCCCCTGAGGCCATACTCACCGCACGTGCCGCCTGCGGACGGGTCGCCAGCACCGCTTTCGAACCATACCCCACCAGCAAATAGACCAGTGTGCAGGTAATAAGATGCATCACACCCAAGGCTGACATCTGCGTGGCAATCGACCAGCTTCCCTTTGGATCGGTAAACTGCGGAAGCAACGCCAGAAACAGTAAGAAGACTTTTGGGTTGAGCCCGCTGATACATAATCCCTTCACCGCCCACTGTTTCCAGTTTCCTGCATGCTGCACGGTGCTTTCCGGCGCAGCAGGATGGCGTAACAGCGTGATGCCGAGCCACAGCAGATAAACCGCCCCCGCAATTGTCAGCCCTGATAATGCCAGTGGATGTTGAGCAATCAACACACCCACGCCCGCCACTACGACCAGCGTGGCGAGCAGATGCCCGGACATCAGCCCCATCACCGCCGGCACTACGCGCCGCCCGTTGATCCCGGCGCTGATCGCATAGGCCCAGTCTGCACCCGGTGTCATGATGAGCAGGAAGGACACCACCCAAAAACCGGCCACAATACTCATTTCCATCGTCTGTGAAACTCCTGTACCTGAATTACCCGGAGAGAAAGAATATCGGTATCGGTACGAAATGAGTTTTCAATGTTATGCTCATAAAACGCTAAAATTGAGAAAATCTTCCATATGGATAGCATTGATCGAAAAATTCTTGCTGAACTGCAGGCTGATGGCCGTTTATCTCTTACGGAGCTGGCGGAGCGGGTGAACCTGAGCCTCTCTCCGTGTCACCGACGCGTACGTGCGCTGGAGCAGAGCGGAGCCATTACGGGGTATCGCGCCAATCTCGATCCCGCCAAAATGGGGTTTAATTTCCTGGCGATTGTGTTTGCCACCCTGAAAGAGGGTGATAAGAAAGCGGTCAGCGCGTTCGAAGAGGCGGTGGAAGAGATCCCGCAAATCGTGCTGGCCCAGCGATTATTTGGCGATCCCGACTACCTGATGCATGTTGTCACCCGCGATCTGTCGGCTTTTCAGAAACTGTATGACGAGAAACTTTCTGCCATGCCAGGCGTACAGCATCTTCGCTCTACGCTGGTGATGAAAACGGTCGTGCAGGACAGACCGTTTCCACTGTAAAAATCAGACGCGCCCGGCAGAAGGCCGGGCACGCGAGGGTTAGCCGACAAACATCACCGACACGCACAGCACGCCAACAATGAGCGTGAGCAGGCTGCCAATGGAGCGATACGGCTTCAGGGCGGGGATCAGGTAGGTCGACAGCGTCGGCATGATAAACAGGATCATGGCGATAAGCGGACCGCTGATGGCGTAAATCATCGAAATGGCGTTCGGGTTAATGCAGCAGACCGCAAAGGTGATCAGCGACACGCCCAGAATAGAAATCGCACGGTTAAAGGCGCGGCTCTTCTTCACGCCGACCTGATTCAGCGACGACTTTACGATTTCCGTCGCCCCTTCAATCACCCCAAAATAGGTGCCCAGGAACGATTTCGACATGGCAATAATCGCCACAATAATGCCGGAAATGCCGAGCCAGGCCGGAGAAGAGGGCATCATCGACAGCGCTGACAGGATCGTCACCCCTTGCTCTTTTGCGGTCACAATATAGGACGGCGGAATCGAGAGCAGGCAGCTGAACACAAAGAACAGCACGCTCAGGCAGATGATCAGATACGCCACCTTCATGATTTTCTTGCACTTGTCCATGGCTGCGTCACCGAACTTCTCGCGGCGATCGACGGCAAAGGTGGAGATAATCGGCGTATGGCTAAACGCGAACACCATCACCGGGATTGAGATCCACACCTGATGCAAAGTGTGGCGATCAAACGCCATCTGGCTGGTAAGCAGTGAGGGTTGCCAGCTGCCGGTCAGGTACAGGGAGACAAACAGGAAATAGGCGATCAGCGGAAACACCAGGAAGCCCATCACTTTGATCGTGATATGTCGCCCCATCAGGAAGATAAGATTCAATACCAGCACCACGCCAAAACTGACCAGCACGCGAGTGGCGGTATCCACCGTCATCCTTTTTGCCAGTTGCTCGGTTAATGAATTGGTGATGGCCACGGCGTAAATCTGCACCACCACGAAGAAGGCGACGAAATAGAGCGTGGTGATCAGATTCCCGATTTTCCTGCCGTAGTAGTGGGAGACCGCGCCGGTGATCCCTTCATTGCCTTTCGTTTTTGACGACAGGATAAATTGCGCCAGCGCTTTATGCGGCCAGTAGGTTAATGGGTAGGCCACAAGGGCGGTAATGAACAGGACAATAGCGCCTGCGGAGCCCAGCTGGATGGGCAAGAACAGCGTTCCTGCGCCCACGGCCGTGCCATAGAGAGCGAAACACCACAGAGTCTCATCTTTTGACCAAATTTTCGACATTAGAGCAACGTATCAACTAGCAAACCATTCAGAATGGAGTGCAATTTACCATAGTTATGCGTTGAGAGCGCAGTTGCTTCGACGGAGTTTGGCCGGACCAGTCGTCCGGCCAGGGGGGAGTTAGCCCGCCAGAGCGCGTCGCTGCTGACGGCGCTTCAGGAATTTCTCACGTAACGTGTCATACGCCCAGTTGTAGAACATGGTGTAGGGCAGGAAGAACAGGAAGAAACCTATTTCCAGCGTGAATGCCTGCACCAGCGTGACGCCAAGAACCGCAGCGACAATCGACACGCCAATCACGATAAACCCACATTCGAACCCCAGGGCATGCAGCGCGCGGACTTTTGCCGTGCGTTTTACGCGCTGGACAGGCCAGAAACGGTCGAAACCGAAGTTATAGATAATGTTCCAGAGCATGGCCGTAGTGGCGAGGATAATGGTCAACCCACCCATCTCCACCACGGAACGCTGCATCAGCCACGCTGCTGTTGGGGCGAGGATCGCCGTGGCAATCCCCTCAAAGCAGACCGCGTGGAAGATCCGCTCCGGCAGTTTACGTTGGAGTGCATCCAGATGTTGCATAGCTTTCGACCTCATTAATTCGCCGGTATGGGCGTTGATGGCGCCTATTTTTATCGCTAAAGGTGATATATTAAAGATGGTATCCATCGATAAAGTAGATAGGTTATGCGCTACTCACCTGAAGCCCTTACCGCGTTTGTTGAAACCGTGGCAGCGGGCTCTTTCTCTGCTGCCGCACGGCGGCTGCGTAAAAGCCAGTCAACAATCAGCACCTCGATTGCCAATCTTGAAGCTGACCTCGGCTTTGATCTGTTCGACCGTTCGGCGCGCCAGCCGGTGTTAACCGCTCAGGGAGAGCAGGTGCTGGGCTATGTCCAGGCGATCCTCGCCGCCAGCACGCGGCTGGACGAACTGGCGGTATCGTTGACCGCGCAAACGGAGGCGCGCCTGACGTTTGTCCTCTCTGATACGCTTAACCCGGACGTGCTGGAAGATCTGATGAACCAGTTTGACCAGCGTTTTCCCAATACGGAATTTGAGTGCCTGATTGGCGAGGAAGAGGACGTCATCGATCTGCTGCAAAAGGAGAGGGCGCAGGTTGGCCTGACGGAGGCGCGTGACGCTTACCCGACCGATATTGGCGTCACCCGGTTGCCGATGCAAACCCGGATGGCGATTTATGTCGCGACCACGCATCCTCTGGCCGGGCAACATGAAGTGCAGGCCGATGAGCTGCACGGCTGGCGGGAACTGCGGCTCAGCACCTACCTGGAGCGCGAGGCAACGCTCGCCCGGGGGCCGGTCTGGTCGGCACCGAATTACCTGTTACTGCTGAGTATGGCGGTGCAGGGATTTGGCTGGTGCGTGTTGCCGTGTGCGCTGGTGGAAGAATTTGCCGCCGCGAAATCGCTGGTGCAGTTGAATGTTCCTGGCTGGCCTCGCGCGATCGGTATCGATCTGCTGTGGAATAAACGATCCCCTCCCGGCGTCGCCGGAAGCTGGCTGCGGCAGTATCTGCAGGACGCACGCTGATCCTTGTGATTAAACTCACTATTTTTAAACAATTAAGATAAATGCCAGTAACAATCCTCTACTATCGTCATGTCCTTTAACGCAGAGGTGGTGATGAAAGATGTCGTTATAGTGGGTGCGTTGCGTACAGCTATCGGCTGTTTTCAGGGAGCGCTGGCGCGTCACTCGGCTGTTGAACTGGGTAGCGTGGTGGTGAAAGCGCTGGTGGAGCGCAGCGGGATCCCGGCACATGAAGTCGATGAGGTGATCCTCGGACAGGTCCTGACGGCCGGCGCCGGGCAAAACCCTGCCCGTCAGGCGGCGCTAAAAGGCGGCCTGCCCAACACCGTCTCGGCAATCACCATCAACGACGTCTGTGGCTCAGGGTTAAAGGCGCTGCATCTTGCCACGCAGGCCATCCAGTGTGGTGAAGCGGATGTAATCATTGCCGGTGGGCAGGAGAACATGAGCCGCGCGCCGCATGTCCTCACCGACAGCCGCACCGGCGCGCAGCTGGGTAACAGCCAGCTGCTCGACAGCCTGGTGCATGACGGGCTGTGGGACGCGTTTAATGATTATCATATGGGCGTGACGGCGGAAAACCTGGCGCGTGAGTACGGTATAAGCCGTGAGCTGCAGGATGCTTACGCGTTGAGCTCGCAGCAGAAAGCGCGTGCCGCGATTGATTCCGGGCGTTTTCGCGATGAAATTGTCCCGGTGTGCACCCAGCGCCAGAACGGTCAGACGATTGTCGTCGACACCGATGAGCAGCCGCGAACCGATGCCAGCGCAGAAGGGCTGGCCATGCTCAATCCTGCTTTTGAAACGCAAGGGTCGGTCACGGCGGGAAATGCCTCTTCGATTAACGACGGTGCGGCAGCGGTGATGATGATGAGCGAAAGCAAAGCGCAGGAACTGGATCTCCCCGTGCTGGCCCGGATTAAGGCGTTTGCCAGCGTGGGGGTTGATCCGGCGTTAATGGGGATCGCACCGGTGTATGCGACCCGCCGCTGCCTGGATCGTGCGGGCTGGCAGCTTTCCGATGTGGATCTGATTGAAGTCAACGAGGCCTTTGCCGCGCAGGCGATCTCAGTGGGCAAAATGCTGGAGTGGGATCCGCTGCGGGTGAATGTCAACGGCGGTGCGATTGCGCTCGGTCATCCCATCGGCGCTTCCGGCTGCCGCATTCTGGTATCGCTGGTTCACGAGATGAAAAAGCGTAACGCCCGTAAAGGCATTGCCACGCTCTGTATCGGCGGTGGGCAAGGAGTAGCGCTGGCTATCGAACGTTAATCCCTTCCTTCATAAAAAAACCTCCCGATGGGAGGTTTTTTTATGCGCGTTATTCCTGCCTGACGTGATCTCCCTCCATTAATTTCGCCTAAATCCCACTTGTTTGTTGACGTGTATCACGCCGATTTGTACCGAAAAAAATGAAACAAATAATTACGATCTTGCTCACTAAAATAGCATTTATTAAAAAATAAACTGACATTTCATAAAAATGAAACGTTATTTTAATTGAGGGTTTTTGTCATGTTTAACAAATCTCTGGTTGTAGCTTCTCTTATTGGTACTTCTTTCGCCGCGCAGGCGGTGACCGTCGATCTGCGTCATGAATACATCGACAACGGCGCAAATGCAGACCGTGTTTCAGTCTCGCATCGCTTTGCGAATGGCGTCGGTTTTTCTGTAGAAGCGAAATGGAAATCGGGTGGCGATAAGGCCGACCAGCCGTTTGCGGATGTGGTGGGTAACGGTCATGAAGATCAAATTAGCTGGCGCTGGAAAGCGACAGAGAATATTGCGCTGACTCCCGCGTTCACGCTTGAGAGTAACGACAGCCGTACCATTTATAAACCGAACCTGCACCTGCAATACAGTTTCGATAATGGCTTTTACGTGGCCGCGCGTTACCGTTATGAATATACCCGTTATCCGTCGAGCTCTAATAAAGACGATGACAAAGTTAACCGTGGTGATGCCTGGGTCGGCTGGGTCATGGGAGACTGGCGTACCGAACTGAATTATGTTTATGCAAAAAGTACGGAAGGGATGGTCCGTAATAATAATAAAGATTATTCCACCGAATATAACGCGAAGCTGGCGTATAAATGGGATAAAAACTGGGCGCCGTATGTTGAGGTGGGTAACGTGGGTGTGAAAGAGAGCGATGAACGTCAGACCCGCTTCCGTTTAGGCGTGGCGTATTCCTTCTGATATTTCCCTCCAGGCCCGGTGAGCGCGGCGTCACCGGGCAAAACGTTCAGAGCAAAAAAAGCCCTCCGTAAGGAGGGCAAGGCCAGTTACAGAAACACATTTTTAAATCATGCAGACAACATATCCGGTTGCGCGGGGAGTTTCGCAATATAGAGGGCAGGTTTACCGTCTTTATCGGAACTGAATAGCACCGCTTTCTCGTCCGGTGTAAAGGAGGGATGCGGATGGGTGACCTGGCGGCTATTTTCTACCGTCGCCCAGGAGGTGTCATGACGGGCGATGCGATAGTAGCGCTTTTTGGCCACGTCAAAGGCGTAGAGATAGGGATCGTTATCGATGGTGTAACCGTGGGTGTCTTTCACATCCACCGGTGTGCCGGAACCGTCGCCCACCAGTAACGTGCCGTCGAAATTACTCATCAAATGTGAACAGGATGGCATCTGCATTATCGTCTCATTCACGCCGGTTTGTGGATCGAAGCGGCAGATGGAACGACCCTGCTGGCCTTTCAGATACGAGACGTATACCAGCGCGGAGCCATCCGGGACCCAGAATTCGTGGGTACAGCTTTCACCTTGTGCATGCGTTTTGACTTTACGTATGTCGGTGCCATCTTCGTTGACCAGCCACATCCGGGCATCGACCAGATCGTGTGGTCCCTCGTGACAAAACGCCACCGTATGGTCATCAAACGGACGATAAATAGGATGCCCCAGCCACTTCTTCTCTTCATGAATGATTGAGCTCTCGCCGGTTTTCAGATCCACGCGCAGCAGCCGGCAGTGTGGCCCTTTATGAAAGAAGTCGTGGAAAATTTGCCAGTCGTTCAGCGGTGTCCAGTCGCGTTTCGCAATTTCAATGCCCACAAGGCTGGTGCAGTCACTGTTTGCCACCCAGGTGCCGTAACCGACCCAGTCATCCGGGACGCGGTACACTTCACGCTCTGCCCGTGTCTTAAGAGAGACCTCCATAAGCGTGCGATCGTTCTTCACATAGTAGAAGGCGCGATCGTCCGGGGAGAGAAATCCGCCAAAGGTGTTATCGCCTGCGCCCTCTGTCAGCTGTACGGCTTCGGCGTTCTGCAGATCCAGCAGGTAATAGTTCCAGTGACCATCGAACGCTCCGGAGAACAGCAGATGACTGCCGTCATTAAAGAAGCACTTCTGGTAAAAGTAGTTGCGATGACAGGTTACTTCAGGCGGGGTCAGACGCGTGACTTCCACGCCTGTATCCGGATCCCGGCCGATCTCGTAGTTCAGCTTGACCCGCATACCTTTAGCCATAATGCGCTCCTTTCGGCAATAAAAAATAAGATTAAAAAGTAGGTATTAAATTATCAAAACACTGTTTTATTTAGTGTGACTTATCGCGCAGTTTGTCAGTTTGAGGGAGATGAAGCGGCGAATCCTGACGCTTCCGTGATCGGAACACCATTTCTGGTATAAAGAATCACAAAAAATGAAACGATGTTTTAAATGTAATTGAAAACCCCATTATGGGCGTTTACACTGTGCTTATCCTTAAAACGGAACGTCGTTTCGTTAATTTTCTGCCTTCGGGCACGATCCATTCTGGAGGTTATCGTGGACGTCAGACAAAGCATCCACAGCGCGCACGCCAAAACCCTCGACACGCAGGGGCTGCGCAGTGAATTTTTAGTTGAGCAGGTGTTCGAAGCCGATCGCTACACCATGGTCTACAGCCACATTGACCGCATTATTGTGGGTGGAATTATGCCGGTGACCAAAACTGTCTCCGTGGGTGGGGAAGTGGGGAAGCAGCTCGGCGTGAGCTATTTCCTGGAACGGCGTGAACTGGGCGTGATTAACATTGGCGGGCCGGGCACCATTACGGTTGACGGCCAGTGCTACGAAATTGGTCACCGCGACGCGCTGTATGTCGGCAAGGGCGCGAAAGAGGTGGTCTTTGCCAGCGTCGATGGCAGCACGCCAGCGAAGTTTTACTACAACTGCGCCCCGGCTCACACCACCTGTCCTACCAAAAAAGTTACCCCGGCAGACGTAGCCCCGGTGACGCTGGGCGATAACCTCACCAGCAACCGTCGTACCATCAACAAATACTTCGTTCCGGATGTGCTGGAGACCTGCCAGCTCAGCATGGGGCTGACCGAGCTGGCGCCGGGCAACCTGTGGAATACCATGCCGTGCCATACCCACGAGCGCCGCATGGAGGTCTATTTCTACTTCAACATGGATGAGGATGCCTGCGTATTCCACATGATGGGTCAACCGCAGGAAACACGCCATATCGTGATGCATAACGAGCAGGCGGTTATCTCTCCGAGCTGGTCAATTCACTCCGGCGTGGGGACGAAGGCGTATACCTTCATCTGGGGAATGGTCGGTGAAAACCAGGTCTTTGATGACATGGACCACGTCGCGGTAAAAGATCTGCGCTAGTCGCGGGCAGTTAAGCATAAATCTGCCTGTTGCTGACAGGCATCGAAAGAGTAAGGAACAAACATGATTCTGGATGCATTCTCTCTGCAAGGTAAAGTGGCTGTGGTTTCCGGTTGTGACACCGGTCTGGGCCAGGGCATGGCGTTGGGGCTGGCAGAAGCGGGCTGCGATATCGTGGGCATCAACATCGTCGAGCCTACGGAAACCATCGAGCGCGTGACCGCGCTGGGCCGCCGTTTCCTGAGCCTGACCGCGGATCTGCGTAAAATCGACGCCATTCCTGACCTGCTGGATCGCGCCGTGGCGGAATTCGGTCATATCGATATTCTGGTCAATAATGCCGGGCTGATCCGCCGTGAAGACGCGATTAACTTCAGCGAGCGCGACTGGGACGACGTGATGAACCTGAATATCAAAAGCGTGTTCTTTATGTCTCAGGCGGCGGCGAAACACTTCATCGCTCAGGGGAACGGCGGCAAGATTATCAATATCGCTTCCATGCTCTCCTTCCAGGGGGGCATCCGGGTGCCGTCTTACACCGCGTCAAAAAGCGCAGTGATGGGGGTCACCCGTCTGCTGGCGAACGAATGGGCGAAGCACAATATCAACGTTAACGCCATTGCCCCGGGCTACATGGCGACCAACAACACCCAGCAGCTGCGTGCGGACGAGCAGCGTAGCGCGGAAATCCTTGACCGAATCCCGGCAGGGCGTTGGGGGCTGCCGGACGATCTGAAAGGGCCTGTGGTGTTCCTGGCATCGAAGGCGTCGGACTACATCAACGGTTATACCGTAGCGGTTGATGGCGGCTGGCTGGCGCGTTAATTCGCGCTGACGAAAGAGCCTCTGCCTGCGGGTGGAGGTTTTTTTTGCTCAAAAATTGTCATTATCCATATCGACAAAGATGAAAAATCCATACTAAAAAATCATAAATGACACGCATCACAGTTTTATTACTTAAATATTAATCAATTAGTAAAATATGGCGATATTTCACCGCGAGTTGAAATTGTAATGTCCATCACAGATCGCCATGCCATAGCGAAATAATCCATATCTTCGCGAATTCCGGCCTGACACTTTTCTTCGCTATCTCGTAATTTCACTTAACGAATTTCTCTGTTCAGGCAGGAAACTATGACATCTATAAATGACTCTACCCTCATGCCCGCGGCGCTGCGCGATACTCGCCGCATGAACCAGTTTGTCTCCATTGCGGCGGCAGTGGCTGGCTTGTTATTTGGACTGGATATCGGCGTCATTGCTGGCGCATTACCGTTTATTACCGATCACTTTACGCTGAGCAGTCGCCTGCAGGAGTGGGTGGTGAGCAGCATGATGCTTGGCGCGGCCATCGGCGCGCTGTTCAACGGCTGGCTCTCGTTCCGTCTCGGGCGCAAATATAGCCTGATGGTCGGGGCAATTCTGTTTGTGGCAGGTTCCATTGGCTCTGCGTTCGCCACCAACGTGGAAGTGCTGCTGCTCTCCCGCGTCCTGCTGGGCGTGGCGGTCGGGATTGCCTCCTACACTGCGCCGCTGTATCTCTCGGAGATGGCGAGCGAGAACGTGCGCGGCAAGATGATCAGTATGTACCAGTTGATGGTCACGCTCGGCATCGTACTGGCGTTTCTGTCAGATACTTACTTCAGCTACAGTGGTAACTGGCGCGCCATGCTGGGGGTGCTGGCGCTGCCCGCGCTGTTGCTGATTGTGCTGGTGATTTTCCTGCCGAACAGCCCGCGCTGGCTGGCGCAGAAAGGTCGTCACGTGGAAGCGGAAGAGGTGCTGCGCATGCTGCGTGATACCTCAGAGAAAGCGCGTGAAGAGCTGAACGAGATCCGCGAAAGCCTGAAGCTGAAGCAGGGCGGCTGGTCGCTGTTTAAAGCCAACCGCAACGTGCGTCGCGCGGTGTTCCTTGGCATGCTGCTGCAGGCGATGCAGCAGTTCACCGGGATGAACATCATCATGTATTACGCGCCGCGTATCTTCAAAATGGCCGGATTTACCACCACCGAACAGCAGATGATTGCAACGCTGGTGGTCGGGCTGACCTTTATGTTTGCCACGTTTATCGCGGTATTTACCGTGGATAAAGCCGGTCGTAAACCGGCGCTGAAGATTGGCTTTAGCGTAATGGCGCTCGGTACGCTGATCCTCGGTTACTGTCTGATGCAGTTTGATAATGGCACCGCTTCGAGCGGTCTCTCCTGGCTCTCTGTCGGGATGACCATGATGTGTATCGCCGGATATGCCATGAGTGCCGCACCGGTGGTGTGGATCCTGTGCTCTGAAATTCAGCCGCTGAAGTGCCGCGACTTTGGCATCACCTGCTCCACCACCACCAACTGGGTGTCGAACATGATCATCGGCGCAACCTTCCTGACGCTGCTGGATGCCATTGGTGCAGCAGGAACGTTCTGGCTCTACACGGTACTGAACGTGGTGTTTATCGGGGTGACCTTCTGGCTGATTCCTGAAACCAAAGGCGTGACGCTGGAGCATATTGAACGCAAGCTGATGAGCGGGGAGAAATTACGTAATATTGGCGTGTAATTTATTCCCTCGCCCTAACCCTCTCCCCAAAGGTTGAGGGATCCCCATAAAATAATGTCTGCACGGAGGACCCCCTCTCCCTTGAGGGAGAGGGTTGGGGTGAGGGGGAACATACGGCTGTAGAGGTAATTCCGTTCACTTTCTGTTCCTTGCTACTCTGTAACGGCATGACTTGTGAACGTGCCAGGGTGGCTCAATCGCCACCACCCTGGCGACCCGGGCTCCCGGCGGTAAATCGCCGCTTCGCGGTGCCCTCGGCTTATTCCTTCCGGCTGATCGGGGACGGGCGGATGTAACATCCCTGTAAAGCCGCCCTCTCGGCGCATCCATGCGCCTCGCCCCGGCCTGCAGGGAACGCCTCAGCGATTTACAGCCGGACCAGGGCGTCGCTGTAAGTCATTAATTTTCCTGAAGCAACATTCATCGCTTTCGGTAAAAAATTACTGGGGATCCATCAGCCCCAAAGGAGAGGGAATGGTTTGCTCCCTCTCCTTTTAAGGGAGAGGGCCGGAGTGAGGGTTAACGCATCGCCCGCTTCAGAATACGCTCAGCCTGACGCTGGAAATCTGCAGCGGTCTCTTCCACCGATTTCTGACCATAGTCGATATACTGCAGCGAGGTGCCGAACTGCGCCACAATCTGCGGATCGTCAAAGTAAGGGGACACGCTGAGTTTTGCAGGCAGCGACTGCGCCAGACGCAGGCCTGCAACCGACGGGTCGTTTTCTTTAATGGTACCGGCTTCAGTCAGGTACTGAACCGCCACTTTGCTCAGCGGTACGCCACGCTCCAGGCCCAGCGTCTCCACGCCCTCTTTACTGTTCAGCAGGAAGTTAATCAGCTTTGCCGCCGCTTCCGGGTTTTTGGTCGATTTACCGATCGACAGCATCTGTGCCGGTTTGAAGAACAGGCCCGCATCCGTGGCACCCGGCAGCATCGGGTAACTGCCCAGCACCAGTTTTGCCGGTGGCTTGAGGTTATCGGAGTATTTATTGATGGTGGAGTTCCACATATAGGTGCCGCCCCATTCCCCCTGGATCCACGGCTTCATCTCATACATGTTGCTCTTGCCAAACGACGCATAGTATTTGGTGTCCGGCATCACATGGCTATCAATCAGTTTTTTGTAGGTCTGGAAGAACTCCACCCATTGCGCCTTGCTGTAGGTGAATTTTTTGGTTTTCTCGTCCACGGCAGGGATGTTGTATTTCTGAACCATGTAAGAATTCAGCAGCGCCAGCGTGTCCTGGTGTTCCAGTATGACAGGGTAATACTGCTTGCCGAGCTTGCTTTCGAAGGTTTTACCGGCGGCCATCAGTTCGTCCCAGGTTTTTGGGTACTCGATGCCCGCTTTTTTCCACGTTTCGTCGTTAAAGTAGAAGACGCGCGCGGTCACGGAGATTGGGATCCCGTTCAGCTTGCCGTTGACCGTTGTGGACTGGAGCTCTTTGGCATCAAACTGGCTTAGATCTATCACGTCCTTCATTTTATTCAGATCGTAAAAGCCGTCGCCGGTTTTCGAGAAGATCGGCAGCCAGTTCCAGTTGGTTTGCATCACATCCGGCTCTGTGCCGCCTGCGATCTGGGTGGTCAGACGGGAAAGATGGCCGTCCCAGCCGGTGTATTCCGCCTTAACGTTAATGTCCGGGTTCTGTTTATGGAACTCTTCTAACGCTTTCAGCGTCACCTGGTGACGGCCATTACCGCCCCACCAGGACATACGTAAATCGGTAGTTTGCGCCATCGATGGCAAAGCAGTAAGGCCCAGGGTCGCGGAGATTGCTGCGCTTAAAAGCACATTTTTCATTTTTCTTGCTCCATCAGAGAGAGAGGTTCAGTTCAGTTTTTGCGTCAAAAATATGGCACTTATTCATGTCGAAGCGGAAATAGACTTTGCGGTTAAGCCCTTTAGCAATCATCGGCTTAGCCTCTTCCGAAGGGATTCTGGCGGTCAGTTCGTGGTCTGCTACCTTCAGGTACACAAAGAATTCGTGGCCCATGTTCTCCACGCGCACCATTTCGCCGCTGCACCCATCCGGGAAAGGCGAGTCTGAGATCGACACAAATTCCGGACGCACGCCGTAGAACACGTCCTGACCGGCGTAAGCAGCGACTTTTTCCTGCGTTTGCGCATTGAGCGGCATGGTTTCATTGCCGAGGGTGATGTGCAGTTGACCGGCTTTTTCCACCAGCTGGCTTTTACGAATGTTCATCTCCGGTGCACCGATGAATCCCGCGACGAACATGTTGTTGGGCTTGTGGTAGAGGTTATCCGGGGTATCGACCTGCATGATGTGGCCCAGCTTCATTACACAGATACGGTCGCCCATGGTCATCGCTTCGGTCTGGTCATGCGTGACGTAGACGGTGGTGGCCGGTTTACCGGACTGCTTCAGCTGCTTATGCAGATCAGAAATACGAATACGCATCGAGGCACGGAGCTTGGCATCAAGGTTTGACAGCGGTTCGTCAAAGAGAAACACGTCCGGCTTTTTCACAATCGCGCGGCCAACCGCGACTCGCTGGGCCTGTCCACCGGAAAGCTGACGCGGCAGGCGGTCAAGCAGCGACTCCAGTTCCAGGATTTTGGCCGCTTCGTTTACCTGCGACTCAATTTGCTCTTTCGGCAGTTTGCTTAGCTTCAGACCAAAGGCCAGATTTTCGCGCACCGTCATGTGCGGGTAGAGCGCGTAGTTCTGGAACACCATAGCAATGCCGCGCTCCTTCGGTGCGAGGTTGTTCACGATCTTATCGCCGATCCGCACTTCACCGCCGCTGATGGTTTCCAGCCCCGCCAGCATGCGAAGGGTGGTGGACTTGGCACAGCCGGATGGACCGACGATCACCATAAACTCCCCCTCGGCGATCTTCAGGTCGATAGCATGTACGGCTTTGAAGCCGTTGGAGTAAACCTTTTCCAGTTTATTGAAGACAACTTCAGCCATGATATTTCCCTCTTAACCTTTAATTCCGCTGCTGGAGACGCCCTGCACGAAGTAGCGTTGGGCCAGGAAGAACACAATGATGGATGGCAGAATGGAGATGCTCGCCATTGCCAGAATTTCGTTCCACGGCGCACCTTCGGTAACGTCGATGGACATTTTCAGCGCTAATGCAATCGGGTATTTATCCACGCTGTAGACGTAAATCAGCGGCCCGATAAAGTCATTCATTGACCACATGAACTGGAACAGGGCGACGGAGATAATGGCCGGTTTCAGGATCGGCACCACCACGTACCACAGCACCTGAAGGGAGTTACAGCCGTCGATTTGCGCCGCCTCTTCCATGTCACGCGGCACGCCGCGCAGGAACTGGATCAGCATAAAGACGAAGAACCCCTGCGTGGCGAAGGCCAGCGGCAGGTACAGCGGCATGTAGCTGTTCAACATGCCCATTTCACGGAACATCAGGTACTGCGGAATCAACAGCACGGTGCTGGGCAGCAGCATGGTAGTGATGAGCGTGGCGAACCAGAATTTTTTCCACGGGATCTCAAAGCGGGCAAAACCATACGCCACAATGGTGGAGGAGATAATGGTCAGGATCACTTTGGGGATCACATACTTAAAGGTGTTCAGCATGTAATGGCCGAAGGTGTACTCGGTCCCGGTCTTCCAGCCGTTGATAAACCCGTCCCAGGTGGCATGTGCTGGCCACAGGCTCAGGGTAGTGAAGATCTCGTGGTTCGGTTTGAACGACGCTGAGAACATCCACACCAGCGGGTAGAGCATCAGCAGGCCGACAAACAGCAGGATCGTATAGCGAACGGTGGCGTTGATTTTCTCTCTGCGCTGCGTACGGGCAACCTCGCGTTCGGCGACGCTTCTTGCCGCGGAAAGGTGTTGAATATCAGCCATTTTTGCCTCCTTTATCGGCGGAGTAGAACACCCAGTATTTCGACGACTTAAAGGCGATACCTGCAAAGACGGCCACCACCAGGAACAGGATCCACGCCAGCGCCGCGCCATAACCCATATCGAAATATTTGAACGCCGTGTCGTAGATGTAGAGCGAGAACAGATAGGTCGAGTAGGTTGGCCCGCCGCCGGTAATGACGTACGGCCCGGTAAATTCCTGGAATGCCTGAGTGGTTTGCATGATGAAGTTGAAGAAAATCACCGGCGTAATCAGCGGCACGGTCACTTTCATGAACATTTGCCATCTGGACGCGCCGTCGATCATTGCCGCTTCATACTGAGACTGCGGAACGTTTTGCAGCGCCGCCAGGAAGATGACCATCGCGGAGCCGAACTGCCAGACGCGCAGCAGGGTCACGGACATCAGCGCCAGAGAGGGCTCACCCAGCCAGTTCACCGGGTCGAAGCCAAATACGCCAATAAAGCTGTTCAGCAGACCATCTATCGCAAATAAGGCGCGCCACAACACAGCAATCGCCACGGAGCTGCCGAGGATCGACGGAATATAGTAAGCGGTACGGAAAAAGCCGATCCCGCGTAATTTGAAGTTGAGAACAAACGCAATCCCTAATGCAAACGCGAGCTTCAGCGGAATGGTCAAAAATACATACGCGAACGTGACACCCATTGATGTCCAGAAGAGCGTGTCTTCAGTAAACATATAGCGATAGTTTTCGATGCCGTTAAACACCGGTGGGCTCATCAAATCGTAATCCGTAAAACTGAGGAAAAACGATGATACGAAGGGGAAAGCCGTAAAGAGTATCAACCCAATAATGTAGGGTGATATCCATGCGAGCCCCAGCAGCTTGTTTTCATTCATACAGACCTACCTGGCAATCAGTGGGTGAAATGACGGTATGAGTTTCATGACATCCGAACCGTAGTTTTCGAATAATAAAACAGTGTTTTATTTTATATTATGGCTATTTTTTCCCGCGTCATTCGCTTAATGATGGAAATGTGATCAGCATCGAAACGCTGTTTCAATAAAGTGAGGAGGGTGGCATTTTGCCGCTATTTCTGGCGATCAAGGCAGGTCTTGCATGTAAGCAGAAAGAAAAGCGGATGATTAATAACAATAATACCGGTAAGGTACTAACTACCAACTTTGATAGCCAGTACACAGATAGATCAATATCGCGTTCAGATTATTCTTACTTTCTTGTATCATCGGACCACTTGAACTCACGAGGCAGAAATTACCTGCACTCTTAACAGAAGAACGTCTATGTCAGCGATGGATTTCAAAAAAAACACGGACCTCGATTTTCCTTCTTATGCCACCCCGGCTGTCAGCACTAAAGAAATCGACCTTTTGGGGCTGTTAGACATCCTGCTTGCCGCCAAAAAACGCATCATCGCAATTGCGTTCGCGTTTGCGCTGGCCGGACTGGCGATTGCCTTTTTACTGCCGCAGAAATGGACCAGTAAAGCGGTGATCACGCCTGCCGAACAGACGCAGTGGAACCCGCTGCGCCAGATGATGGTGGCACTCCAGGTTTTGGATGTGGACGTAAAAGTGTCCCGTGATGAAGTGTTTGGACTGTTTATCAAAAAGTTTCAGTCGCAGTCATTGCTTGAAGAGTATATGAAATCCTCCCCTTACGTTATGTCACAGCTTGAAGGGACAAACGTGGATCCGCTGGAGCTGCATCGTGCGGTGGTCAATATCTCTGAGAAGATGAAAGCGATTGATAACACTCAGGTAAAAGACGCGGATAAAGCGCCTTACGTCTCCTGGACGCTCAGCTTCACCGCCCCCACGGCGGGAGATGCGCAAACCGTTCTGGAAGGGTATATCAAGTATATTGCCGCGATTGTCGAGCAAGAGATCATGCTGAATATCCGTAACCAGCTCGCCCTGAAAACGAAGGTGGTAGAGCAGCAGCTGGATCTGGATCGGGTGCGTCTGACCAATATTCACAACACCAATCTGCAGCGTCTTAACTATTCGCTGGAAGTGGCTAACGCGGCGGGCATTAAGAAACCTGTCTACAGCAACGGACAGGCCGTAAAAGACGATCCGGATTACTCCGTTGCCCTCGGCGCTGACGGTATCGCGCAGAAATTGCAGATTGAGAAAAATCTTAAGGATGTGTCTGAGCTGAATGCAGACTTCCAGAACCGTGAATATTATCTGGCGCAGCTGAAAAAACTCTCCGTTGAAGACGTTAAACTGGAACCCTTCAAGTATCAGCTTTCACCTTCCATGCCGGTGAAAAAAGATGGCCCGGGGAAAGCGCTGATTGTCATGCTGGCGGGGATCCTGGGTGGGCTGTTCGCCTGCGGTAGCGTGCTGCTTCGTGAAGCGATGCTTAGCCGTAACCCGCTGCCAGAGCCGGTAGCGGAATAACTGACGCAGAGAAAAAGGGCGCTGAAATCAGCGCCCTTTTTTATTGCAAAAAATCTTCCCGTACGGGGGTAAAGGTATCCAGCAGGGTGCCGGGTTGAAGACATACGCAGCCGTGCATGACATGCGGCGCTTTGTAGAGCGTATCGCCGGCCCTGACAATATGCTTCTCTTCACCAATGGTGAATTCGAACTCACCGGACAGCACATAGGTTAGCTGTTCATGCGGATGGCTATGCATCGGGCCAATCGCGCCCTGGGCGAAATTCACTTCAACCGCCATCATCTTACCGCTATGGGCCAGGATCCGACGGGTTATGCCGTTACCCAGATCGTCAAGCGTGGTCTCGTTGTGGAAAATAAACATGCTTTCCCTCGTCATAAAATGAAATATTGTTTCATTTAATTTATATCACCTTCTTTTAAAAAGAAACGGCGCGACAAAGAACTGGAAACGCGATCACAAGTTTGCTTCACTGAGATAAACAGAGAAGGAGGGATAATGAAAACAATCGGCCTGCTGGGTGGCATGAGCTGGGAATCGACCATTCCCTACTATCGTTTAATTAATGAAGGGGTGAAGCAGCGCCTCGGGGGACTGCATTCTGCCAGTCTGCTGCTGCACAGCGTGGATTTCCATGAGATTGAAGCGTGCCAGTCGAGCGGTGAATGGGACAAAGCCGGAGAGATACTGGCGCAGGCGGCACTCGGGCTTCAGCGTGCCGGTGCCGAAGGGATTTTGCTCTGTACCAACACGATGCATAAAGTCGCTTCGCACATTGAAGCGCGTTGCCCGCTGCCGTTTTTGCATATTGCGGATGCGACCGGGCGCGCGATTGGCGCGGCGGGGATGCGTCGCGTGGCGCTGCTGGGAACGCGCTACACCATGGAGCAGGATTTTTACCGTGGCCGGTTGAGCAGTGAGTTTGGTATCGAAAGCCTGATCCCGGATGACGCCGACCGGGCGCGCATTAATCAGATTATTTTTGATGAGCTTTGCCTCGGCACCTTCAGTGAGTCTTCCCGGACGTATTACGTCAGCGTGATTGAACAACTTGCCCGGCAGGGGGCAGAAGGGGTGATCTTCGGCTGTACCGAGATCGGCCTGCTGGTACCGGCTGAGCGAAGCGCGATCCCGGTATTCGACACTGCCGCCATTCACGCTGCTGATGCGGTGGAGTTTATGCTGTCATAACGGATTTTGCCGGTCAGGTAAGCGAAGCGCCACCTCACGCGCATGCTCAATCAAATGCCCGGTAAAGGCGTCAACCAGTGCCGACGCCGGGCGATGCAGGGGGCGGATCAGGCTGACGGTAAACGGGACGGAGAGGCTAAACGGGCGAATCACAATCTCGCTCCCGGCATAGTCCAGTGCCGTAAGCGGGTTAACCACGGCTACGCCTACCCCGGCACGTACCATCGCGCATATTGAGGCCGCGCTGTGCGTTTCCACCACCATCCGGCGTTTTACCTGATGTTCGGCAAACAGCGTGTCCAGCAGTTGTCGATAGCTGTCGGTCTGCGACAGGCTAATGTAATTTTCCCCGTGGAAATCAGCGGGGGTCAGCATTGCTTTACTGGCAAGCCGGTGCCCGGCAGGAAGCACGCAAACCTCATCCAGCGTGAGCAGTTCCGTGCGCTCCGTACCTGCAGGGGTGGTGAGGGTTTCGGTTAACCCCAGGTCGTGACGCTGCGCTGAAAGCCACTCTTCCAGCAGCGGAGATTCCTGCGGCACGATAGTGAGACTGACCTCCGGATAGCGGGCCAGAAAAGGCTGCAGCAGCGTCGGTAAAAAGGATTGTGAAAAGACGGGCAGGCAGACAATCGACAGTTCGCCCTGACGAAACTCGCGCAGGCTTTCCGCCGCACTGACAATTCTGTCCAGCCCATACCACGAGCGCTGCACTTCCTCGAACAGACGCAGCCCTTGTACCGTTGGGTGCAGCCGGCCCCGGGTGCGTTCAAACAGTTTCAGTCCCAGCACTTTCTCGAACCGTGCCAGCTCGCGGCTTACCGTAGGCTGCGAGGTGTGCAGCATCTGCGCGGCTTCGGTGAGGTTGCCGGCGGTCATCACGGCGTGAAAAATCTCAATATGGCGTAGGTTGACGGCGGGCATAGGGCACCTGAAAGCGAAGGACTGTCCATATCATTTTTGCATAGACTCGCGATAAAACGATATTTTTTATTCTCTTTCTGCTGTGGCGTAATCATAAAAAAGATGACCACCCGGAGAAGACCATGCCACGCCCGCTTAACCAGACTGACACCGATTTAAATGCCGATAACCTGCTGCGCCTGCCTGCCGAGTTTGGCTGCCCGGTATGGGTCTACGATGCGCAAATCGTTCGCGAGAAGATTGCTGCGCTGCATCAGTTTGACGTGGTGCGTTTTGCCCAGAAGGCGTGCTCCAATATCCATATCCTGCGCCTGATGCGCGAGCAGGGCGTGAAGGTTGACTCCGTGTCGCTGGGTGAAATCGAGCGCGCGCTGGCGGCTGGCTTCGATCCTAAAACCGATCCTGACGCAATTGTCTTTACTGCGGATCTGATCGACGACGCGACGCTTGCCCGCGTGCATGAACTGCAGATCCCGGTTAATGCCGGGTCTGTGGATATGCTGGAACAGCTTGGACAGGTTTCTCCCGGCCACCGCGTCTGGCTACGTGTGAACCCCGGTTTTGGGCATGGTCACAGCCAGAAAACCAACACTGGCGGTGAAAACAGTAAACACGGCATCTGGTATGCCGATATGCCAGCCGCCCTGGAGGTATTACAGCGTTACAACCTGAAGCTGGTGGGCATTCATATGCACATTGGTTCGGGCGTGGATTACGGTCACCTGGAACAGGTGTGCGGCGCGATGGTGCGTCAGGTTATCGACTTTGGGCAGGATCTGGAGGCGATTTCCGCCGGTGGTGGCCTCTCGATTCCTTATCGTGAAGGGGAAGAGGCGATCGATACCGATCACTATTACGGCCTGTGGAGCGCCGCCCGCGACAAAGTTGCCGCGCATGTGGGGCATCCGGTGAAGCTCGAAATTGAACCGGGTCGTTTCCTGGTGGCGGAATCTGGCGTGCTGGTTGCTCAGGTGCGTAGCGTGAAAGAGATGGGATCGCGCCACTTCGTGCTGATTGATGCGGGCTTTAATGACCTGATGCGTCCGTCCATGTATGGCAGCTACCACCATATTTCAGCGCTCGCCGCCGATGGCCGCGATTTAACCGACGCCCCACGTATTGATACGGTTGTCGCAGGCCCGCTGTGTGAATCGGGCGATGTCTTTACCCAGCAGGAAGGGGGGAAAGTAGAAACCCGCGCGCTGCCGGAGGTGAAACCCGGGGATTATCTGGTGCTGCACGATACCGGCGCTTATGGGGCGTCGATGTCTTCTAACTACAATAGCCGCCCGCTGCTGCCGGAAGTGCTGTTTGATAACGGCAAGGCGCGGCTGATCCGTCGCCGCCAGACCATTCAGGAGCTGCTGGCGCTGGAACTCGTCTGAGTAAAATATGGCCCCGTGGTTACCGAGTCGCGTAGTACCAGCGTACCGGTAAACGGCGGGATCGCTTCTACCGGCTGGTTTTTTGCCAGCCGGATCGCCTGGTCGATGGCCGTGACAATCATATTATCTATCGGTAGATAAACCGATGAGAGCGCAGGCTCCAGCCATTTTGCGCTGGGCGCATCGTCAAAGCCAAACAGTGAAATATCCTGCGGGATCTTCAGCCCTGCCTGGTGCAAGGCTTTGGAGGCTCCCAGCGCCATATCATCGTTACAGGCAAACAGGGCGCTAAACGGCACACCGTCAGCAATCAACTCCCTGCACAGTTCATACCCCCGCGTCATGCCCGCATCGCCGTACTTAATCCGCCGCTCATCCAGACGAATGCCGTGCTTTTCCAGCGCCTTACGGTAGCCCATCAGGCGGGCTTTACCGGTAGGGGTGTGGATAGGGACGGTAATAAAGGCGATCTCCCGGTGGCCCTGGTTTATCAGGTAATCCACGGCCTTAAAGGCGGCATCCTGCTGTTCGAAGAAGACGCAGCGATCGGGAGCCTGGCTGACTTCCCGGTTGATGACCACCAGCGGGGTTTGCACGGAGTGGATCAACTTCATGATCGCTTTTTCGCTCATGTACCGCGTGTAGAGCACAATGGCGTCACACTTGCGATCGGCCAGCATCTGTACCGCCTGTTCTTCCTGTTCCGGCGCGTCATGACCATCGGTGACGATCAGCTGCTTCCCGTGCGTTTCGGTCTGCCGGGAGGCCTGCTGAAGGAGGCGGCCAAAGTAAAAGCCATCGAAGGTTGAGACCACCAGACCAATGCTGTTGCTGGTCTGGTTAGCCAGCGAACGCGCGAGAAAATTCGGGCGATACCCCAGCTCTTCCATTGCCGCGAACACCTGCTGACGCGTGCTCTCTTTGACCTGACCTGTGCCGTTCAGCACGCGCGATACCGTGGCTTTTGATACACCTGCGCGCAGTGAGACATCCAGCATTGTTGCCATTAGACATTCCTGATTCCACGTAACGATCTGCAGTTTAACACAGACCATCCGGCGCATAAGCGACGCGGGAAGGGCAAAACGCCCATCACGATCACGCTTTTCAGTAACGATCTGTCAGAACCGAAGAAATTGCTGCAATTGGTATACCAAATTGGTCATAAATCACGATCTGGAATACCGCTGGTGGTGTTGAGAGCTTAATCACAGAACCATTACCCTCATAAAGCTATTTTTGGTATGCCAATAGTATCCGGCTGTACACCTTATTCAATAAAAGCCCTTTTACTGAGGTAATACCCTATGGCATTGCAGGAAAAACTGATCGACGCTCTGGGCAGTTTCGCCACTAAATTCAACAGTTATCGCTATATCATGGCGATCAAGTCAGCCTTCATTACCTTAATGCCGGTCATCATCGTTGGGGCGTTCTCTGTGCTGATCTCCAATATGGTGCTGGATCCGAAAAACGGCCTGGCGAGCTTTTCGTCGCTGTCGTTCCTCGCCGCGCTAAAGCCGATCACCAGCGCGCTGAATTACGCCACGCTGAACTTCCTCAACATTGGCGCGGTATTCCTGATTGGCATTGAGCTGGGGCGCATCAACGGTATCAAATCCCTTTTCCCGGGGCTGCTGGCGGTGATCTGCTTTATTTGCGTGACGCCCACCACCGTGGAAATGCTGGTGGATGGCGAAATGCACGTGGTGAAAGACGTGCTGCTGCGCCAGTTCTCAGATACCCGCAGCCTGTTCCTCGGCATGTTTATCGCCATTCTGTCCGTTGAAATCTACTGCTGGCTGGAGAACCGCCCGGGGCTGAAGATCCGAATGCCGGACACCGTGCCGCCTAACGTGGCCGCGTCGTTCTCCGCGCTGATCCCGGCGATTATTACCACCACTGCCATTGCCACGCTGGGGTTTGTGTTTCATCAGATCACCGGGATGTATCTCTACGACGCGGTGTATCAGGTGGTGCAACAGCCGCTGGAGCGGGTGGTGCAAAGTCTGCCTGGGATCCTGCTGCTGATGTTCGTTGCACAGCTTTTCTGGGTGATTGGTATCCACGGCAACCAGATGATCAAGCCGATCCGCGAGCCGCTGCTGCTGGGGGCGATCACCGTCAACATGAGCGCGTTTGAACAGGGTAAAGAGGTGCCGAACATCATCACCATGCCGTTCTGGGATGTATATATGAGCATCGGCGGTTCGGGCCTGACTATCGGCCTGCTGATCGCGGTGATGATTGCCACCAAACGCAAGGAGATGAAAGAGATCGCCAAGCTTTCCATCGGCCCGGGGATTTTTAATATCAACGAGCCGGTGATCTTCGGTATGCCAATCATGCTTAACCCGATCCTCGCCATTCCCTTCATTATCACTCCACTGGTGACGGGCTCCATCGGCTACTTCGCCACCGTGACCGGGTTTGCCGGTAAAGCGGTGGTGATGGTGCCGTGGACGCCGCCGCCGCTGATCAACGCCTGGCTTTCTACGGCAGGTTCGATGGGGGCGGTGATCACCCAGCTCATCTGCATTGTGACTGCCGTCATTATCTATCTGCCGTTTGTGAAAATCGCTTCACGCCGCGCAGAGCAGGCCGCGCTGCAGCAGGCCACTGACAACCCGTGAGGATGCGATGAGCACAAAACAGATAGTCATACCGCAGGATTTTATTCTCGGCGCGGCCGCATCGGCCTGGCAGACCGAAGGCTGGAGCGGTAAAAAGCCGGGGCAGGATTCATGGATCGATCTCTGGTACAAGAATGACCGCCACGTCTGGCACAACGGCTATGGCCCGGCGGTGGCGACCGATTTTATCAACCGTTTTCGCGAGGATGTGGCCCTGATGAAGCAGGCGGGGCTGACGCACTACCGCACCTCGATCAACTGGTCACGCTTTTTAACCGACTACGAAAACGCGACGGTGGATGAAGAGTACGCTGCCTACTACGACGCGCTGTTCGATGAGATGCACCGTCAGGGCATTGAGCCGATGATCTGCCTCGAACATTACGAACTGCCGGGCGTGCTGCTGGATACCTACGGCGGCTGGGCGTCAAAGCATGTGGTTGAGCTGTTTGTCCGCTATGCGGAAAAGGTCTTTGCACGCTACCACGGTAAAGTGACCCGCTGGTTTACCTTCAACGAGCCGATTGTCGTGCAGACCCGCGTCTATCTGGACGCGCTGCGTTGGCCGTATGAGCAGAACACCGGCACGTGGATGCAGTGGAATCACCATAAGGTGCTGGCGACGGCAAAGGTGGTGAAGCTGTTTCGCGAGAAAGGCCATCGCGGTTCTGTGGGCTGTATTCTCAACCCGGAGGTGACCTATCCCCGCTCCCGCGCACCGCATGACCTGCGGGCCGCTGAGATGTACGATCTTTTCTACAACCGTCTCTTCCTCGACCCCCTGGTGCACGGGCGCTATCCAGCAGAGCTTTTTCTCCTGCTGGAGCAGCATCAGGTTGAGTGGGAGTACACCGCGGACGAGCTGGCGCTGATTGCGGATAACACCGTCGACGAACTGGGGATTAACCTCTACTACCCGCACCGTGTGAAGGCACCTTCCCGCGCCTGGCATCCGGACACGCCATTCCACCCGGCATACTACTACGAGCCGTTTGAACTGCCGGGGCGGCGCATGAACCGCTCCCGCGGCTGGGAGATCTACCCGCGCATTATTTACGACATGGCGATGCGGATTAAAAAAGACTATCGCAATATCGACTGGTTCGTGGCGGAAAGCGGAATGGGAGTGGAAAACGAAGCGCAATTTCGCAATCGCGATGGGATTATCGACGACACTTACCGCATCGATTTCATCAGCGAACACCTCTACTACACGCTGCTGGCGCGGGAGGAGGGGGCGAACTGCCATGGCTATATGCTGTGGGCATTTACCGACAACGTCTCGCCGATGAACGCGTTTAAAAACCGCTATGGGTTGATTGAGATCGATCTGGATAACCAGCGTGCCAGACGAGCAAAAAAATCAGCCTCCTGGTTCCGGCAGCTACGCGATACGCGGAGGCTCACGCTTCAGGTTGATGATGAATGGAAGTAGGCGAAAAGCATGCCGGTTCTGGTAAAATAGCGCACAAACTGGCCGGGAGGACGCCCGGTCTGCGCATTAACTGAAAAAACAGGTGAAAACGTGGATAAGGCTGTCATCCTGCCGGAAAAAAAACAGTACCAGGAAATTGGCGAGGATTTACGGGCGCAGATTATCCAGGGGCACTATCCCGTTGGTTCGCGTCTTCCTCCTGAGCGCAATATTGCCGAGAAGTACGGCGTAAGCCGCACCATCGTGCGCGAGGCCTTACTGATGCTGGAGTTGCAGGGCACGGTGGATATTCGCCAGGGCTCCGGTGTTTATGTGATGCGCATCCCCGAAGAGCATGAAAACGAAGAAGAGCGTTTTCTCAATAGCGACGTGGGGCCGTTTGAGATTTTACAGGCCCGTCAGCTCCTCGAAAGCAATATTGCCGCGTTTGCCGCCAAAATGGCGACCCGTGCAGACATCGACAATCTGCGCCGTATTATCGAGCAGGAGCAACGCGCGATTGCCGCCGACGATAATAGTCAGGACAACAATAAGATGTTCCATCTGGTCCTGGCGGGCGCGACGCAAAATCAGATGCTGCTGGCGACGGTGGAGAGTATCTGGCATCACATGGACAGCAGTCCGCTGTGGCAGCAGTTTAATGGCCACATCGCCAGCCGCGCGTACCGCCTGAAATGGCTGGGTGACCGGCAAACCATCCTGGCCGCGCTGCGCCGCCGTGACGTCATGGGCGCCTGGCAGGCAATGTTCCAGCATCTGGAAAACGTGAAAAAAAGCTTACTTGAACTCTCAGACGAAGACGCGCCGGATTTTGACGGCTATCTCTTTGAATCTGTGCCTATTTTCCAGGGGAAGCTGGTATGACTATTCTGCCGCTCTACGCCGCACCGCAGTATGCGGAGCAGGTGACCGACTGGATCTGGCAGGCCTTTGGCGACGGCCTGCCCCGGGCGTTTTTCCACAGTATTGTTGAGCACAGCCAGACGCCGGGCGCATTACCGCTGACCTTTATTGCCCTGAAGAACGAACAGCTTGTGGGCACCGTGGGGCTCTGGCGCTGCGATCTGATCACCCGACAGGATCTTTGCCCCTGGCTGGCAGCCCTGTACGTGGATGACGCGGCGCGAGGCAAGGGGCTGGCGGGGCTGCTGCAAAAGCATGTTATCCACTATGCCGCACAGGCCGGGTATGACACGTTGCATCTCTGGTCTGCCTGCCGTGACTTCTACGAACGTTACGGCTGGCAGTATATCGGCGATGCGCTGGAGTACCCGGACAAAACGGTACATCTCTATCGCTATTCGTCCGGGGCTTCGGCGGGTGATCCAACAGAGTGACGGCGCACTAACGTTGGACTAAACAGGTGGGTGATTTCCGGTGGCTGACGCTGCTCGGCGAGTGCTAACGCCAGCTCGGCCGCCTGCGTGGCCATGGTGATAATGGGGTAGCGGACGGTGGTCAGGCGAGGGCGCACGTAGCGGGAGACCAGCACATCATCGAAGCCAATAAGGGAAATTTCTCCCGGCACCTCAATACCGTTGTCATTTAACACCCCCATAGCTCCGGCTGCCATTGAGTCGTTATAGCTGGCGACAGCGGTGAAGTTCCTTCCACGTCCTAACAGCTCTGTCATTGCCTGTTCGCCGCCGCTCTCGTCGGGTTCACCGTAAGCCACCAGCCGGTCATTGCACGGCAGACCGTTTTCGCGCAGGGCATCGTAATACCCCTGCAGGCGATCTTCGGCATCGGAAATGGGGTGATTTGAGCAGAGATAACCAATGCGGGTGTGACCCTGTTGAATCAGATGGCGGGTGGCAAGCCAGGCACCGTAGCGGTCGTCGAGCGCCACGCAGCGTTTCTCAAACCCGGGAATAATCCGGTTGATGATCACCATTCCGGGGATCTGCTTCATCAGATGAATGAGTTCGGCGTCGGGGATCATTTTGGCATGGACAACCAGCGCCGCGCAGCGGTGGCGGATCAGTTGCTCGATAGCCTGGCGTTCTTTTTGTTCATTGTGATAGCCATTGCCGATCAGCAAAAAATTCCCGGTCTGATAAGAAACCTGCTCAACCGCTTTCACCATGGCGCCGAAAAAGGGGTCAGAGACATCACCCACAACCAGCCCGATGGTTTCGGTTGACTGTTGAGCGAGCGCACGGGCGTTAGCATTAGGATGGTAGTTCAGAGATTCCATGGCGTTTTGCACCGCCTGGCGTGATGCGTCACTGGCTTTTGGGGAGTCGTTGATCACGCGCGACACGGTCGCGACGGAAACACCTGCCAGACGGGCCACATCCTTTATTGTCGCCATTCATTACCTTCTTAGTGGGGGTAAGCGTTTACACGCCAATAAGTGTTGCGGAAAAGCGCCGTGCATTCAAGGGGGGCGCACTTTCCCTCTCCACAAACGTGACGCAGCACAACCCCGGCGGTGTAATCGTTACACGGCCAGACATGTCGGAATAATGTCAATCTGAACCTTTAGTTACACTTTGCCTCAGGCTGTTGCGATTGTCCGATAGCGGGAAAGAAGACGACATTGATAAAGTTGAGATCCCAGAGGTATTGATTGGTGAGATTTCTTAGTACGGTTTCGTACTCATCTCTTGCACCAACCTGCGCGGATGCGCAGGTTTTTTTTCGCCTCTATTTTTGCTGTCGCTCCTGTACCACTTCTCGTGTAATCTGCCACCATTTACTTACCCTTCACACTGGCTGGCAAAGGGAGTTGAGATGCTTTTTGGGTTCTTTCGCACACTGTTCCGTATCCTCTTTCGCGTCCGTTTAACGGGCGATGCAACGGCGCTCCGCGGCGAGCGTGTACTTATCACACCAAACCATGTTTCCTTTATCGACGGCATCCTGCTGGCGCTGTTTCTGCCTGTGCGCCCGGTGTTTGCGGTCTATACCTCTATTAGTCAGCAGTGGTACATGCGCTGGCTCACCCCGCTGATTGATTTTGTGCCGCTCGACCCGACAAAACCGATGATGATTAAACATCTGGTACGTCTGGTTGAGCAGGGACGTCCGGTGGTGATTTTCCCGGAAGGGCGGATCTCGGTCACCGGCTCGCTGATGAAAATCTACGACGGGGCAGGGTTTGTGGCGGCGAAGTCAAAAGCGACCGTTGTGCCACTGCGTATTGAAGGGGCGGAGCTCACCCATTTCAGTCGTCTGAAAGGGTTAGTGAAGCAGCGCCTGTTCCCGAAAATTACCCTGCATATTCTGCCGCCAACCTCATTACCGATGCCCGACGCGCCGCGTGCGCGCGACCGCCGTAAAATCGCCGGTGAAATGCTGCACCAGATCATGATGGAAGCGCGGATGGCCGTCCGCCCGCGCGAAACGCTCTATGAATCTCTGCTGTCGGCGCAGTACCGCTATGGCGCGAAGAAAAACTGCATTGAAGACATTAACTTCACTCCGGACACCTATCGCAAGCTGCTGACCAAAACCCTGTTCGTGGGACGTATACTTGAGAAATACAGCCAGAAAGGCGAGAGAATTGGCCTGATGCTGCCGAACGCCGGGATCAGCGCGGCGGTGATTTTTGGCGCGGTTTCCCGGGGCCGTATCCCGGCGATGATGAACTACACGGCGGGCGTAAAAGGGCTGACCAGTGCCATCACCGCGGCTCAAATCAATACCGTTTTCACCTCGCGCCAGTTCCTCGATAAAGGCAAGCTGTGGCACCTGCCGGAGCAGCTGACGCAGGTACGCTGGGTCTTCCTGGAAGATCTGAAAGCGGACGTGACGGCGGGTGACAAGCTGTGGATTTTCGCTCACCTGCTGATGCCGCGTCTGGCCCAGGTCAAACAGCAGCCGGAAGATGACGCCATTATCCTCTTTACCTCTGGCTCAGAGGGAAACCCGAAAGGGGTGGTTCACAGTCACAAGAGCATTCTGGCAAACGTGGAGCAGATTAAAAGTATTGCTGACTTTACCGCCAATGACCGGTTCATGTCGGCGCTGCCGCTGTTCCACTCCTTTGGCCTGACAGTGGGGCTTTTTACCCCGCTGTTGACCGGTGCCGAAGTGTTCCTTTACCCAAGCCCGCTCCATTATCGCATTGTGCCGGAGCTGGTGTATGACCGTAACTGCACCGTGCTGTTTGGCACCTCAACCTTCCTCGGTAATTACGCGCGCTTTGCCAATCCGTATGACTTTTACCGCGTGCGCTATGTGGTGGCCGGGGCGGAAAAACTGCAGGAGAGCACGCGCCAGATTTGGCAGGACAAGTTTGGTCTGCGCATTCTTGAAGGCTATGGCGTTACCGAATGCGCGCCGGTGGTCTCGATCAACGTGCCGATGGCGGCGAAACCGGGGACGGTGGGCCGTATTCTGCCGGGAATGGATGCGCGTCTGCTGGCGGTACCTGGCATTGAGGACGGTGGCCGTCTGCAACTCAAGGGGCCAAACGTGATGAACGGTTATCTGCGCGTGGAAAATCCGGGCGTGCTGGAAGTGCCGACGGCGGAAAACGTCAATGGCGAGAGTGAGACGGGCTGGTATGACACCGGAGATATTGTCCGTTTCGATGAACAGGGCTTCGTGCAGATCCAGGGCCGGGCAAAACGCTTCGCCAAAATTGCGGGTGAGATGGTCTCGCTGGAGATGGTTGAGCAGCTGGCGACAGCGGTATCCGCTGACAAGCTGCATGCTACGGTTGTGAAGAGCGATGCCAGCAAAGGCGAAGCGCTGGTGTTGTTCACCACCGACAGCGAACTGAAACGCGACCGGTTGCTACAGCATGCGCGTGAACATGGCATTCCTGAGCTGGCGGTACCGCGCGATATTCGTTACCTGAAGCAGCTTCCGGTGCTGGGCAGCGGTAAGCCTGATTTCGTGACCCTGAAGGGCATGGTTGACGAGGCGGAACAGCAAAATGCGTGAGTCAGTACACACTAACACCTCACTCTGGTCGAAGGGCATGATGGCGGTCATTGCCGCCCAGTTTCTCTCTGCCTTTGGTGACAATGCGTTACTGTTTGCCACCCTGGCATTGCTGAAGGCCGAGTTTTATCCAGACTGGAGCCAGCCCATCCTGCAGATGGTATTTGTGGGTGCTTACATTATTTTCGCTCCGTTTGTCGGACAGGTGGCGGACAGCTTCCCGAAAGGCCGGGTGATGATGTTTGCGAACGGCCTGAAACTGCTGGGCGCCGCCAGTATTTGTTTTGGTATCAACCCGTTTATCGGCTACACGCTGGTGGGCATTGGCGCAGCGGCGTACTCCCCGGCGAAGTATGGCATCCTGGGGGAACTCACGACCGGCGATAAGCTGGTGAAAGCCAACGGGCTGATGGAGTCCTCTACCATTGCGGCGATCCTGCTCGGTTCTGTCGCAGGGGGCGTGCTGGCGGACTGGCATGTGCTGGCGGCGCTGAGCGTGTGTGCCGTGGTGTATGGCGGGGCGGTGATAGCCAACCTGTTTATTCCAAAATTGCCGGTGGCTCGCCCGGGGCAATCCTGGCGCTTTACGCCTATGACAGGCAGTTTCTTCAACGCCTGCCGCGTGCTGTGGCGTAACGGTGAAACGCGCTTCTCCCTGATGGGCACCAGCATGTTCTGGGGCGCAGGCGTCACGCTGCGTTTCCTGCTGGTGCTGTGGGTGCCGGTGGCGCTGGGGATTACTGACAATGCGACACCGACTTATCTTAACGCAATGGTGGCGATTGGGATTGTCGTTGGGGCTGGCGCGGCGGCGAAGCTGGTGACGCTTGAGACCGTTGCACGCTGCATGCCTGCGGGGATCCTGATTGGCGTGGTGGTGCTTATCTTCTCGCTGCAGCACGCCTTGCTACCCGCCTACGCGCTGCTTGTCCTGATTGGTATTCTGGGGGGCTTTTTCGTTGTGCCGCTCAATGCGCTGTTGCAGGAGCGCGGCAAGCAGACCGTTGGCGCAGGGAATGCCATTGCAGTGCAAAACCTCGGTGAAAACCTGGCGATGCTGTTAATGCTGGGGCTCTATTCGCTGGCCGTTAAAGTCGGTGTGCCGGTGGTGGGGATTGGCGTAGGATTCGGTGCGCTGTTTGCGCTGGCGATTGCCGGATTATGGATCTGGCAGCGTCGCCGTTGATCTGTGACCCTCACCACGGCCCTCTCCCACAGGACTGAGGGATCCCCATAAAATAATGCCTGCACGGAGGACCCCCTCTCCCTTGAGGGAGAGGGTTGGGGTGAGGGGGAACATATGGCTGTAGAGGTCATTCCGTTCACTTTATGTTCCTTGCTACTCTGTAACGGCATGACTTGTGAACGTGCCAGGGTGGCTCAGTCGCCACCACACTGGCGACCCGGGCTACCGGCGGTAAATCGCCGCTCCGCGGTGCCCTCGGCTTATTCCTTCCGGCTTATCGGGGACGGGCGGATGTAACTTCATCGCTTTCGGTAAAAAAAACTGGGGATCTCTCAGCCCACAGAGAGAGGGGGCAAACCCTAAAAACGGCAACCAGGTTGCCGTTTGCTTTTATTACGGTGCCGGGTAGGTGTATACCTGATGCACCGCTTCAATCTCTGCTAATACCTCTTCACTCAGATTCAGATGGAAACTCTCGATATTCGTTTTCAGCTGTTCCATGGTCGTTGCGCCCAGCAGAGTGCTGGCAACAAACGGCTGACGACGCACGAAGGCCAGGGCCATCTGAGCCGGATCAAGGCCGTGACGTTTCGCGATATCCACATAGGCCGCCACGGCTTTTTGTGTCTGCTCACCGCTGTAGCGGGTAAAGCGGTTGAACAAGGTGTTACGCGCTCCGGCAGGTTTCGCGCCGTTAAGGTATTTCCCTGTCAACGTACCAAAGCCCAGACATGAATAGGCGAGCAATTCCACCTCTTCGTATTGCGTCACTTCGGCCAGACCCACTTCATAGCTGCGGTTGAGCAGGCTGTATGGGTTCTGGATGGTGACGATGCGGGGCAGGTCATGTTTGTCCGCCAGGTGCAGATAGCGCATCACGCCAAAGGCCGTTTCGTTAGAGACACCGATGTAGCGGATTTTTCCCGCTCGCTGGCATTCGGCCAGGGCTTCCAGCGTTTCCAGTAGCGTAACGGCCGGGGCGCTCTCATTCCAGCTATAGCCCAGCTTTCCAAAGCAGTTGGTGGGGCGCTGCGGCCAGTGAACCTGATAGAGATCGAGATAGTCGGTTTGCAGGCGCTTCAGGCTGGCATCCAGCGCGGCGCGGATATTTTTGCGATCGAGGATCTGGTTTGGACGGATCCCGGCATCGTTGTTGCGTGCGGGGCCGCTGACTTTTGACGCAACAACCAGCTTTTCGCGATTCCCGCGTTTGGCGAGCCAGTTGCCGACGTAGGTTTCGGTAAGCCCCTGCGTTTCCGGACGAGGCGGTACAGGGTACATCTCTGCAACATCAATCAGGTTAATGCCCTGGCTGACGGCATAATCGAGTTGTGCATGGGCATCGGCTTCGCTGTTTTGTTCACCAAATGTCATCGTGCCCAACCCCAGTTGGCTTATTTCCAGAGCGCTGTGGGGGATACGGTGATAATGCATAGCCGGCTTCCTTCATTAGAAATACAGACCACGTCAGGAACCTCCCGACAAAGGAATATAAACATGGCAGAGGGGAAGCAAAAGGGGAAGAAAAAAATCAAAAAGGCCAGCAAGCCACTGACCTTTATCTGTTTATCGCTCGATAATCTGCGAAACTTCGTCGCGATTGATCTGCATTTTATTACCCTGCTGGTCATGGTAGCTGACCAGGCCAGTATCATCGTCGACTTCAGGTTTACCGTCGGTCAGGATCATGCGGCCATCTTTCGTCGCCATAACGTAATCGCTGCTACAGCCCGATACCGCAAACGCTAAACCCACTGCTGAAATCAACACTGCCCATTTTTTCATCGTTATCGTCCTCACCTGGCTCGTATCAAATCATAGTGTAGTATTAACCTGATATATCGAAAGGAGAAAGGGGGAAAATCTTAAATCCCCGTCGATTATGTTTGATAGTTCGCAAAATGAGTAAAAAACTATGTTTTCAGTAAGAAATGGCGAGCCAGCAGCGCACCTGTGAAGTTCTTTTTGAGATAAAAGCCGCGCGGCAACGTGAGTATCGGTTCGCCCTTGACGCCAATAGCCTCGGTGAGGGCTTTGCTGTTGGCCGCTTTCGGACGCAGCTGTAAAACTTCTCCGTGTCGGGCCGTGATGCGCTCTACCTGTCCAAGGACGATCATATCCATCAGCTCTTCCCAGTCCAGCCTTAGCTGCCGCTCTTCATCTTCATCGGGACTCCAGAGCAGCGGCGCGCCTACCCGGCGTTCAGCCAGCGGGATCTGGCGTTCACCCTCAACCGGAACCCAGAGCACACGCTTGAGTTTATGGCGAACATGGCTGGTTTCCCACGTCACGCCGGTATTCCCGGTTAACGGCGCCACGCAGACAAAGGTGGTTTCAAGGGGCTTTCCCAGACGGTCTATGGGAATGGTTTTTAGCTCAACGCCCAGAGCCGCAAAATCCTGCTCGGGTTTACTCCCCGCACTTGCCCCCAGCCACAACTCAAGCAACATGCCGATCCAGCCCTTATCTCGTTTCAGATCCTTTGGGATCGGCAATCCTGCCATCGCTGCCAGTTCGCCAAGCGAAAAGCCCGCCAGACGCTGCGCCTGCCCAAGCAACTGGGCTTCGCTTGTTGGCGGAGAAAGCATGGGTGAGAGCGCAAGCATGACGGCAACCTTTTGATTAAAAAATAAACTAAGAAACTATCCCCTGTGGATAGAGTTTAACTTTTTCTGTACGAATATGCCATGTGCATGATTTTTAGGTTTTTTTAGTTATGTGCGACCGTCCTTTCAGAAGTGAAAAACGGGTTGTTCAATTCTGGTCACTGACAATAAACAGGATCTTACACCATGTTATCCACAGAAAAGTGGGATAACTGGGAATAACCCTGACTACTGTTTCAATTTACAGCCTTGACGTGCGACGAAAATCGAATTTTCACACAAATTGTGCCTAACTTATTGGCACAATCTGTGGATAAAACCGACGCTGTTCGATCTTTCATCAGCATAACGATCATAGGTGTGATGATCATCACGTAATTCCTTCCTGGGGCGCTAAAAACAGAGCTAATTAAATGAATATTATAGGAATGTTTTCAGCGGGTGACACGGTGTAGCGAGGGGCTCTTCAGGTTGTTCATCGGTAATTCCACACTTCTTCACAACTATATCCACAGAAAAGGTGAATAAAATTGCCCTTGTTGTCGCTTATCTGTTTATAACTCTGCGCATATTTGTGAGTTATTCAAATGTTATTAGGTTGCAGGCCTGTAAGAGAGTGGTTTACCGCCTCCCTGTAGTGTGAAACAATCATTCATATATCAGATTTAGTTTGGGGTAGTCCGGTGATTGATGACGATGGCTACCGCCCGAACGTAGGAATAGTAATTTGTAATCGTCAGGGCCAGGTGATGTGGGCCCGGCGATATGGTCAGCACTCCTGGCAGTTTCCGCAAGGCGGGATCAACCCAGGGGAGTCCCCAGAACAAGCGATGTACCGGGAGCTGTTTGAAGAGGTCGGTTTAAGCCGAAAAGATGTTCGCATCCTGGCTTCGACCCGCAACTGGTTGCGTTACAAGTTACCGAAACGTTTGGTGCGTTGGGACACAAAGCCGGTTTGTATCGGCCAGAAACAGAAGTGGTTTCTGTTGCAATTGGTGGGCAACGATTCAGATATCAATATGCAAACCAGCAGTACGCCGGAGTTTGATGGCTGGCGCTGGGTGAGTTACTGGTATCCTGTTCGTCAGGTCGTGTCATTTAAACGCGATGTTTACCGTAGGGTGATGAAAGAGTTCGCAAGTGTTGTCATGCAGCTTCAGGAGATCCCGCCTAAGCCGCAGAGCGCACCTGCCTGGCGACGTAAAAGAGGTTAAGCTACGCAAATCATGCTCACCCGCTTGCGAGAAATAGTCGAGAAAGTGGCCAGTGCGCCTCGTCTGAACGAGGCGCTGAATATTCTGGTCACTGACATCTGTCTTGCGATGGAAACTGAAGTCTGTTCGGTGTATCTGGCCGATCATGACCGACGTTGCTACTACCTGATGGCGACCCGTGGTTTAAAAAAACCACGCGGTCGTACCGTTACGCTCGCCTTTGATGAAGGTATCGTAGGCCTGGTGGGGCGACTGGCTGAACCCATCAACCTTGCCGACGCGCAAAAGCACCCCAGCTTTAAATACATTCCCTCCGTAAAAGAAGAGCGTTTCCGCGCCTTCCTGGGCGTACCGATCATCCAGCGTCGTCAACTGCTTGGCGTACTCGTCGTTCAGCAGCGCGAACTGCGTCAGTATGACGAAAGCGAAGAGTCTTTCCTCGTGACGCTAGCCACGCAGATGGCTGCGATCCTCTCTCAGTCTCAGCTTGCCGCCCTGTTTGGGCAGTACCGTCACACGCGTATTCGTGCGCTGCCGGCCTCGCCTGGCGTGGCGATTGCTGAAGGCTGGATGGACGCCACCCTGCCGCTGATGGAACAGGTGTACGAAGCCTCAACGCTGGATGAAGCGCTTGAGCGCGAGCGCCTCACCGCGGCGCTGGAAGAGGCGGCCAACGAATTTCGGCGTTACAGCAAACGCTTTGCCGCCGGGGCGCAAAAAGAGACGGCGGCCATTTTTGACCTCTATTCGCACCTGCTCTCCGATGCGCGTCTGCGCCGTGAGCTTTTTGCCGAGGTTGATAAAGGTGCCGTAGCGGAATGGGCCGTTAAAAAGGTCATCGAAAAATTTGCTGAGCAATTTGCCGCACTGACAGACGGTTACCTGAAAGAGCGTGCGGGAGATTTACGTACACTCGGTCAGCGACTGCTGTTCCACCTTGATGACACGATCCAGGGGCCGAATGCCTGGCCAAAACGCTTTGTACTGGTTGCCGATGAATTGTCCGCGACCACGCTGGCGGAGCTGCCGCAGGACAGGCTGGCAGGTGTGGTGGTGCGCGATGGCGCAGCTAACTCCCATGCGGCTATTATGGTTCGTGCCCTGGGTATCCCCACCGTTATGGGGGCCGATATTCAGCCCTCGGTGCTGCACCGACGCACGCTGGTGGTGGATGGCTATCGCGGTGAGCTCCTGGTCGATCCTGAGCCGGTCCTGCTCCAGGAATACCAGCGCCTTATCAGTGAAGAGAATGAATTAAGCAAGCTGGCGGAAGATGACGTCGACCTGCCTGCACAGCTCAAAAGCGGCGAGCGCATCAAAGTTATGCTCAACGCAGGTTTAAGCCCCGAGCATGAAGAGAAGCTCGGCAGCCGCATTGATGGCATCGGCTTATATCGCACTGAAATCCCGTTCATGCTGCAAAGCGGCTTTCCCTCAGAAGAGGAGCAGGTCGCACAGTATCAGGGCATGTTGCAGATGTTTAACGACAAGCCGGTTACCCTGCGTACCCTGGACGTTGGGGCGGATAAACAGCTGCCGTATATGCCAATCAGTGAAGAAAACCCGTGCCTGGGCTGGCGTGGGATCCGCATTACGCTGGATCAGCCTGAGATCTTCCTGATCCAGGTGCGCGCCATGCTGCGCGCGAATGCGGCGACCGGGAACCTCAGCATTTTACTGCCTATGGTCACCAGCATTGATGAGATCGACGAAGCGCGACGGTTGATCGAACGTGCAGGCCGTGAAGTCGAAGAGATGATCGGTTACGCGATCCCCAAACCGCGGATCGGGGTGATGCTCGAAGTGCCTTCCATGGTCTTCATGCTGCCGCAGCTGGCGAACCGGGTCGACTTTATCTCTGTCGGGACCAACGATCTGACGCAGTATATTCTGGCTGTCGATCGTAACAACACGCGTGTTGCCAGTATTTATGACAGCCTGCATCCGGCTATCATTAGGGCGCTGGCGATGATTGCCCGCGAAGCGGAACAATACGGTATCGATTTGCGGCTGTGTGGCGAAATGGCCGGGGATTCAATGTGCGTTGCGATCCTCATCGGCCTGGGGTATCGCCATCTGTCGATGAACGGCCGCGCTGTCGCTCGTGTGAAATACCTGCTGCGCCATATCGACATCGAGGATGCCCGCGAGCTGGCCGAGCGCAGTCTTGAAGCGCAACTGGCAACAGAAGTGCGTCATCAGGTCGCCGCGTTTATGGAGCGACGCGGCATGGGCGGCCTGATCCGCGGTGGCCGCTGAAGTTTTTATCTCTCTACCTGTAGGCTGAGGGATCCACAATGATTCATAAACAGAAGCAATAACGCTGCTCTCAGAATGACCACCAGAGCTGTATGTTCCCCCTCACCCCAGCCCTCTCCCAGGAGGAGAGGGAACCGTCCGTGCGTAATTTTTCTGTGGGGATCCCTCTGCCCCGTGGGAGAGGGCAACATCCCACACCATCCTCTATACACATCTTTTACATCTCTGGCGCATCCTCCGCGTCCGCCTTGTGCTATGATTCGCAACTTTGGAGCCTCTGCTGACCGCCGGGGCGCATCTCTACCGCTGTCCACTTTCAGCGGAATAACAACATCTTGTGGTGACAGATGAACAGTGGTTATCTGCATTTTCCGGAATTTGATCCGGTCATTTTCTCAGTAGGACCCGTTTCGCTTCACTGGTACGGTCTGATGTACCTGGTGGGCTTCATTTTTGCTATGTGGCTTGCTGGCCGTCGCGCCAGTCGTCCTGGCAGCGGCTGGACCAAAAACGAAGTCGAAAACCTGCTTTACGCGGGCTTCCTCGGTGTGTTCCTTGGTGGGCGTATTGGCTATGTCCTGTTCTATAACCTCCCGGTATTCCTCAACGATCCGCTCTATCTGTTCCGCGTCTGGGACGGGGGGATGTCCTTCCATGGCGGCCTGATTGGTGTGATTCTGGTGATGGTGATTTTTGCCAAACGCACCAAACGCAACTTCTTCCAGGTATCGGATTTTATCGCGCCATTGATTCCGTTTGGTCTGGGGGCTGGTCGTCTGGGCAACTTCATTAACGGCGAGCTGTGGGGACGTGTCGACCCGAGCGTTTCCTTTACTATGCTGTTCCCGGGCTCGCGCGCAGAAGACCTGGCGCTGCTGCCGTCTCATCCTGAATGGCAATCCATTTTTGATACGTACGGCGTTCTGCCGCGTCACATGTCTCAGCTCTATGAACTGGCGCTGGAAGGCGTGGTGCTGTTTATCATCCTGAATCTGTTTATCCGCAAACCGCGCCCGATGGGGGCTGTCTCCGGCCTGTTCCTGATTGGCTACGGTGCGTTCCGTATCATCGTTGAGTTCTTCCGCCAGCCGGATGCGCAGTTCACCGGCGAGTGGGTACAGTACATCAGCATGGGGCAAATCCTCTCCATTCCGATGATCGTGGCGGGTGCCATTATGATGATTTGGGCGTATCGTCGTCGTCCACAGCAACAACTTTCCTGAGGAACCATGAAACAGTATCTTGAATTGATGAAAAAAGTGCTCGACGAGGGCACGCCGAAAAATGACCGTACCGGAACCGGCACGCTCTCCATTTTTGGCCACCAGATGCGCTTCAACCTGCAAGAAGGCTTCCCCCTGGTGACGACAAAGCGCTGCCACCTGCGCTCGATCATTCATGAACTGCTCTGGTTCCTGCAAGGCGATACCAACGTTGCCTATCTGCACGAAAACAATGTCTCTATCTGGGACGAATGGGCAGATGAAAACGGCAATCTGGGCCCGGTGTACGGCAAGCAGTGGCGTGCGTGGCCAACGCCTGATGGCCGCCATATTGACCAGATCACCACCGTGATGAACCAGCTGAAAAACGACCCGGACTCGCGCCGTATTATCGTTTCTGCCTGGAACGTGGGTGAGCTGGATAAAATGGCGCTGGCACCGTGCCATGCGTTCTTCCAGTTCTATGTGGCTGATGGCAAACTCTCCTGCCAGCTTTACCAGCGCTCTTGCGATGTCTTCCTCGGCCTGCCGTTTAACATTGCCAGCTATGCGCTGTTAGTACATATGATGGCCCAGCAGTGCGATCTGGAAGTGGGCGATTTTGTCTGGACCGGTGGGGATACGCACCTGTACAGCAACCACATGGAACAGACGCATCTCCAGCTGACCCGTGAGCCGCGTGCACTGCCGAAGCTGATTATCAAACGTAAACCGGAATCGATCTTCGATTACCGCTTTGACGACTTCGAGATTGAGGGATACGACCCGCATCCGGGCATCAAAGCGCCTGTCGCAATCTGATACAGCAAATCGTTACATAACCGGCGCATTTACGCGCCGGTTTTTTTTCGTCTGTACTCTGTTCCCCGAGGCGTTATCCAGTCGGCGTGCAACGCACTGCAACGGATAACATTCTCTGGATAACGCCTCGTAACACCCCGAATTGCGGCTCGTCATGTTCACGGCGTTTCGCCACACTCCCGGCATGAAAAAAGAGCACGGCTTTACGCTTATCGAAACTCTGGTTGCCATTTCGCTGGTTATTATCCTCAGCGCGACAGGGCTCGCCGGCTGGGACAACTGGCAACAGCGGCAGAGGTTGTGGCAGGTCGCCTGTCAGGTCCGCGACTATCTGGTGTTTCTGCGAAACGATGCCAATCGTCACAACCGTGACCACCTGATTACGCTTCAGCAGGACGACAGAGGCGCCTGTTTGATGAGCTCTGCGGTGCAGGGCTGTGAGAACAACAGCCCGTATGTGCTCAGACCGTTGTGGCCTGACGTCGTGCTAAGGGAGGTTACGCCTTCATTAGGATTCTATGGATTAAGGGACACGGCGTGGGCAGGGCGGATACGCGTACAGAGCAGGGCAGGAGAATGGATGATTGTCGTCTCAAACGGAGGGCGTATCAGGATGTGCACTGTTACAGGGGAAAATGCATGCCGATGAACCAGCACGGCTTCTCACTCACAGAGGTGCTGGTTGCAATGGCGATTAGCAGCCTTCTGTTACTCAGCACGTCGCGTTTTTTACCGGAGCTGCAACGGGCAGTTTTGCTGCAATCCAGGGCGCAAGAGCGTGAAGAAGAGATCTGGCAACGCCTGTTCGCGATTGGCAAGCAGTTACAGCGCGCGGGGTATTGCGCGGGTAATTGTCAGGGGCAGAGCCTGACCATCGGCAGGGAGGGAAGCTGTGTGATTGTCCGGTGGGATGCAAACAGTAACGGCACCTGGGACACCTCAGCATCGGATAACGAAAGTACGGGGTTTCGTCTGGAATCAGGCGCGCTGGAAACCCTGCGTGGCGCGACGGGGTGTGAAGGAAAAGGATGGGAGAAGCTTACCGACCCGGCCCGGCTTATGATCCACACATTTGTGGTACGTAAACATGAGCACCCGGGATTTGCGCCAGCGTTATATCTCGAGTTGACCGCCAGCGGGGTGAATGATAAGCACGCTGCCCCTTACCAGGTTCGCTATGGCGTTACGGGGTTTAACTTGTGAACCGCCAGAATGGGATTGCCTCACTGACGCTGGTTCTGCTGTTACTGGTGTTAGGCACACTGATCCTGACCGGCCTTAACCAGCAACTCATAACATTTACCATGCTGGTTGGCGACGAGAGCCGCGCCATCCAGCAGCAGGCAGCCGCGCAGTCTGCGCTGGAGTGGGGGCGCGTTCAGCACTGGTCGTTGCAGCCTGATGTACAGTGCAAACAGAGACAAACGCAACGTGTTTGTTTGCGTGTACTGAATGAGTCGCAGGTGTTACTCATCGCTGGAGATGGAGAGCTGTTGCTCTGGCGTGGCGGGGAGATTGTCAACGGGCACATACGCTTTTTACCTCATGGCTGGAGTGATTTTTGCCCGCTAAAGGAGCGTGCATTATGTCGGTTGCCGTAAAGAATGAAAAGGGGTTCAGCATGGTCGACGTGTTGCTGGCGATGATGCTGCTGGTGGCGATCGTAACGGCGCTGTCCGGCTATCACCGGGCGCTGGCTTCCCGCTTTGCCCTGTTTAGCCAGTATCGTCAGCTCTGGCACATCGCCTGGACGCAGTCGCAGATGGATGCTGGTGCGCTGCCAGCAGGCTGGCAGATAAACCGGATGCAGACAACGCAGTCTGGATGTGTCAGCATCACGGTTACACTTATTTCTCCTCTGGGTCGACGCGGTGAGATGACGCGTCTGCATTGCCCGGTTAGCCAGTAGTCGGGAGCGTCTATGTTAAGGGTCTACCACTCAAATCGTCTGGATGTGCTGGAAGCGCTGATGGAATTTATCGTTGAGCGTGAGCGGCTCGACGATCCGTTTGAGCCTGAAATGGTGCTGGTGCAGAGCACCGGTATGGCACAATGGCTGCAGATGTCGCTTTCCCGTAAATTTGGCATCGCGGCGAATATCGATTTTCCGCTTCCCGCGAGCTTTATCTGGGAGATGTTTGTCCGCGTGTTGCCTGACATCCCGGAGCAGAGCGCGTTTAACAAACAGAGCATGAGCTGGAAGCTGATGGCGCTTTTGCCAGATATGCTCGCGCATGATGAGTTTGCCATGCTGCGCCACTACCTGCATGACGATACCGACAAACGCAAGCTGTTCCAGCTGGCATCACGTACCGCGGATCTCTATGACCAGTATTTAGTGTATCGTCCGGAATGGCTGACTCGCTGGGAGGCGGGTGAGTTAGTGGAAGGTCTGCCGGAGGCGCAGGTCTGGCAGGCGCCGCTGTGGAAAGCGCTGGTGGAGCATACCGAAAAGCTGGGTCAACCCAAGTGGCACCGTGCGAACCTCTACCAACGGTTCATCTCCATACTGGAAAATAGCACTGACCGACCGGCCCGGCTGCCCTCCCGCGTATTTATCTGCGGTATTTCCGCCTTGCCACCCGTCTATCTGGATGCGCTGAAAGCGCTCGGAAAACACACCGACATCCATATTCTCTTTACTAACCCTTGCCGCCATTACTGGGGTGACATTCAGGATGACCGGTGGCTTTCGCGGCTTGTGACGCGCCAGCGGCGACGTCTCTTTGAAGAACGCACGGTGCCCTTGTTTAAAGACAGTGCCTCTGCCGCGCAGCTTTTTGATGAGCAGGGCATTCAGAACCTGCCTAACCCGCTGCTTGCCTCATGGGGCAAGCTGGGCCGGGACTACATTCATATGCTCTCTGATATCACCTCGTCAGGCGAAGGCGACGTGGATGCGTTTGTTGAAATCACGCCGGACAGCCTGCTGCACAATATCCAGTCCGATATTCTGGATCTGGAAAATCGCGCGGTGATGGGCGTGACGGCCGAAGAATTTGAACGCAGCGACACGAAACGGAGACTGGATCCCGACGATCGCAGTATCACGGTGCATGTTTGCCACAGTGCGCAGCGTGAAGTCGAAGTCCTGCACGATCAGTTGCTCGCCATGCTACAGGACGATCCTGACCTGACACCGCGTGATATCGTGGTGATGGTGGCGGATATCGACAGCTACAGCCCCTTTATTCAGGCCGTTTTCGGCAGTGCGACGGGAGAGCGCTACCTACCTTATGCCATCTCTGACCGTCGGGCTCGCCAGTCTCACCCGGCCTTGCAGGCATTCGTTACCCTGCTGTCACTGCCCGACAGCCGCTTCATTTCCGAAGATGTCCTGGCATTGCTCGATGTCCCCGTGCTGGCCGCTCGTTTCAACATTAACGAAGAGGGGTTGCGCTACCTTCGTCAGTGGGTAAACGAGTCTGGCGTACGTTGGGGGATCGATGACGACAACGTACAGGAGTTTGAGCTTCCCCCTACCGGGCAGCACACCTGGCAGTTTGGTCTGACGCGTATGCTGCTGGGGTATGCCATGGAAAGCAGCCAGGGCGAGTGGAACGAGGTCCTGCCTTATGATGAGTCCAGCGGGCTCATCGCGGAGCTTGTCGGGCATTTAGCCTCGCTGCTGATGCAGCTTAACCGCTGGCGACGTGCGCTAATGCAGCCGCGTCCGCTGGAGGAGTGGCTGCCGGTTTGCCGGGAACTGCTCAATGATTTCTTCCTGCCGGACAGTGACACGGAAGCCGCAATGGCGCTGATTGAAACACAGTGGCAGGCGATAGTCGATGAGGGGGTGAACTCCCACTATAACGAAGCGATCCCGCTTTCGCTTCTGCGGGATGAATTGACCCTGCGCCTCGATCAGGAGCGTATCAGCCAGCGCTTCCTTGCCGGGCCGATCAATATCTGCACGCTGATGCCCATGCGTTCCATTCCCTTCAAAGTGGTGTGTCTGCTTGGTATGAATGACGGTGTATATCCGCGAGCCCTGCCGCCGCTGGGCTTTGATCTCATGAGCCCGGCACCGAAGCGGGGCGACCGTAGCCGTCGTGATGATGACCGCTACCTCTTCCTTGAGGCGCTTATTTCCGCGCAGAACAAGCTTTACATCAGTTATATCGGTCGGTCGATTCAGGACAACAGCGAGCGTTTTCCCTCTGTTCTGGTGCAGGAACTGGTGGACTATATCGGACAGAGCCACTACCTGCCGGGGGATGAAGAACGTAACTGCGATGAGAGCGACCAGCGGGTGAAAGCGCATATCACCTGTTGTCACAGCCGTATGCCGTTTGACCCGATGAACTACGTCGCCAGCGAATTGCAGAGCTATGCCCAGGAGTGGCTGCCCGCGGCGAAAAAAGAGGGGAAGGCGCACAGTGATTTCATTCAGGAGCTCGACGCGCGGCCCATTGAAACCCTGACCTTCGAACAACTGCAGCGGTTTTGGGCGCATCCGGTACGCGCCTTCTTCCAGCAGCGGTTGCAGGTAAATTTCCGCTCGGAAGAGAGCGAAATTCCTGACGCAGAACCGTTTACGCTGGAAGGGCTGGAACGTTATCAGTTAAACCTCCAGCTGCTGAATGCGCTGGTGGAGCAGGAAGATGCTGACAAACTGTTCCGCCGCTATCGCGCTGCGGGGCAATTACCGTATGGTGCGTTCGGGGAGATCGTCTGGGAGGCGCAGTGCACAGAGATGAAGGCGCTTGCCGAGCGTGTTATCGAATGCCGACAGCCGGGAACAAGCCTTGAAATCGACCTCAACTGCAACGGTATCCAGCTGACGGGCTGGCTGACGCAGGTTCAACCGGACGGGCTGCTGCGCTGGCGGCCTTCCATGCTGAGCGTTTCACAGGGTTTGCAACTCTGGCTCGAACATCTTGTCTACAGTGCTGGCGGTAACCAAGGTGAAAGTCGGATGTTTGTACGCAAGGAGGGCGAGTGGCGTTTCCCGCCAATGGAGCCGGAGCAGGCGTTACATTACTTGTCCTTGTACATTGAAGGTTACCGTCAGGGGATGAACAAGCCGCTGCTGTTACTGCCTGAAAGTGGCGGGGCGTGGATAAAAGCCTGTTATGACGCGCAGAATGATGCGATGTTAACGGATGACGTTTCACTGCAGAAAGCGCGGAGTAAATTTGTTCAGGCCTGGGAAGGTAACATGATGGTCCGTGGTGAAGGCGATGATGTCTGGTATCAACGGTTATGGCGAACGCTTGAGCCAGAATACTTTGAGACCATCACGGAAGAGGCACAACGTTACCTGTTACCGTTGTTCAAATTTAATCAGTCCTGAGCGCTGTATAAAAATTGCGCAGCAAAGGGTGTTCATTTATGATGCACCTGCTATCACGGACTGATGTACAGAAAGAAAGAGATGCTGGCGTGTCCAGCACGAAGTTTGTTAATGATGTAGCCGTGATAAAGAGGTCGTTAATGCCAGGCAGCACCTTGTTCAAAGCGTTTGTTTTGTTTGTCGCCCTTTGGGCTCCCGTCACTCAGGCAGACTCCGGTTGGCAACCCGTTCAGGAAACTATCCGTAAGAGCGAAAAAGATACCCGTCAGTATCAGGCTGTCCGCCTTGATAACGGGATGACCGTGCTGCTGGTTTCCGATCCGCAGGCGGTGAAATCCCTCTCGGCGCTTGTGGTACCCGTTGGGTCGCTGGAAGATCCCGAAGCGCACCCGGGTCTTGCGCATTATCTGGAACATATGACGCTGATGGGGTCCAAAAAATACCCCCAGCCGGATAGCCTCTCCGAATTTCTGAAAATGCATGGCGGCAGCCACAACGCCAGTACGGCACCGTATCGGACGGCGTTTTATCTGGAAGTCGAAAATGATGCGCTGGAAGGGGCGGTGGATCGTCTCGCCGATGCCATTGCCGCACCGCTGCTGGATAAAAAATACGCTGACCGTGAACGTAATGCCGTCAATGCTGAATTGACCCTGGCCCGTACGCGAGACGGTATGCGCATGGCGCAGGTGAGCGCCGAAACCATCAACCCGGCGCACCCTGGATCCCGTTTTTCCGGGGGTAACCTCGAGACGCTGAGTGACAAACCAAACAGCCCGGTGCTTGATGCGCTGCACGCGTTTCGCGACAAATACTACTCCGCAAACCTGATGAAAGCGGTTATCTACAGCAACAAACCGTTGCCAGAACTGGCTGCCATGGCGGCGCAGACCTTTGGACGGGTACCAAATAAAAACATCGACCTGCCGCAGATAAACGTACCGGTTGTCACCGACGCGCAGAAAGGGATCGTGATCCACTACGTGCCCGCACTGCCGCGCAAGGTGTTACGCGTTGAGTTCCGCATTGATAACAACACCGCACAGTTCCGCAGTAAAACGGATGAACTGGTCACCTATCTTATTGGTAACCGTAGCCCGGGAACGCTTTCTGACTGGCTGCAAAAGCAGGGGCTGGTGGAAGGGATCCGTGCCGACTCCGATCCAGTGGTTAACGGCAACAGCGGTGTGCTGGCGATTTCCGCCACCCTGACCGACAAAGGGCTGGCGCACCGTGATGAGGTGGTCGCGGCTATCTTCAGCTATCTCTCGTTGCTGCGCGATAAAGGCGTCGATAAACGCTACTTTGACGAACTGGCACACGTGCTGGATCTCGATTTCCGCTATCCGTCCATTACCCGCGACATGGACTATGTTGAGTGGCTGGCGGATACCATGATCCGCGTGCCGGTTGAACATACCCTGGACGCGGTCAACATTGCCGACCAGTACGACGCTGAGGCGATAAAAGCGCGCCTGGCAATGATGACCCCACAGAATGCCCGCATCTGGTACATCAGCCCGAACGAGCCGCATAACAAAACGGCCTATTTCGTGGATGCCCCTTACCAGGTGGATAAAATCAGTGAGCAAACGTTCGCAAACTGGCAGAAAAAGGCCAGCGAGATCGCGTTGAAGCTGCCGGAGCTGAATCCCTACATCCCGGATGATTTCTCCCTGATTAAAACCGCGAAAGCGTACCCACACCCGCAGCTTATTGTTGATGAGCCAACGTTGCGCGTGGTGTACACCCCAAGCCACTACTTCGCCAGCGAGCCAAAAGCCGATGTCAGCGTTGTTCTTCGCAACCCGAAAGCGATGGATAGCGCCAAAAATCAGGTGATGTTTGCGCTTAATGACTATCTGGCCGGTATCGCGCTTGACCAGCTCAGCAACCAGGCCGCGGTGGGTGGAATCAGCTTCTCTACCAACGCCAATAACGGACTGATGGTCAATGCAAACGGCTATACCCAGCGTCTGCCTCAGCTGTTCCAGGCGTTGCTGGAGGGCTATTTCAGCTACACGCCAACGGAAGAGCAGTTTGAGCAGGCGAAGTCCTGGTATGCGCAGATGATGGATTCCGCTGAGAAAGGCAAGGCGTACGATCAGGCGATTATGCCGGCGCAGATGCTGTCGCAAATCCCTTATTTCCAGCGTGAAGATCGCCGGGCGCTGCTGCCATCCATCACATTAAAAGAGGTGTTGGCCTACCGCGACGCGCTGAAAACTAACACGCGTCCGGAGTTTCTTATCGTCGGCAACATGAGCGAGGACCAGGCCAAAACGCTGGCAGAGAACGTACGTCAGCAGCTCGGTTCAAAAGGCGACGAGTGGTGCCGTAACCAGGACGTGCTGGTTGAGAAAAAACAGAATGTGATTTTTGAAAAAGCAGGTAACAGCACGGATTCCGCGCTGGCCGCCGTGTTTGTTCCTACGGGCTATGATGAATTTGCCAGCTCTGCGCAGAGTGCCGTTCTGGGACAAATTATACAGCCGTGGTTCTACAATCAGCTGCGCACAGAAGAGCAGCTTGGCTACGCGGTCTTTGCATTCTCCATGAACGTTGGCCGCCAGTGGGGGCTGGGTTTCCTGCTGCAGAGCAGCGATAAACAGCCCGCTTATCTCTGGCAGCGTTACCAGGCTTTCTTCCCGCAAGCGGAAGCTAAACTGCGAGCCATGAAGCCGGATGAGTTTGCCCAAATCCAGCAGGCCGTCATCGCGCAGGTGATGCAGCCGCCTCAGACGCTGGGTGAAGAAGCATCCCAGCTGAGCAAAGATTTCGATCGCGGTAATCTGAAATTTGATTCGCGTGATAAAGTAGTGGCCGAGATAAAACAGCTGACGCCTCAGAAGGTTGCCGACTTCTTCCATCAGGCGGTGGTTAAACCGCAGGGAATAGCCATTCTGTCTCAGGTTTCTGGTAGCCAGAACGGAAAAACGGACTACGTTAACCCGAAAGGCTGGAAAATCTGGAAGAGCGTCAGCGCCCTGCAGCAATCTATGCCCTGGAGTAAGAAAGAATGACCGACACCGCTGAGTCCCTTGATCCCTTACGTTTACCTCTGCAGGGTGAACGATTGATTGAAGCCTCAGCGGGAACGGGAAAAACCTTCACCATTGCCGCGCTTTATCTGCGTCTGTTGCTGGGGCTTGGCGGCCAGGCCGCTTTTCCGCGTCCGTTAAGCGTGGAGGAGCTGCTGGTGGTGACCTTCACCGAGGCCGCCACCGCTGAGCTGCGCGGCCGTATCCGTGCCAATATTCATGAACTGCGTATCGCCTGTCTGCGCGAAAGCACGGATAACCCTCTCTACGCGAGCCTGCTGGAAGAGATTGCCGATAAACAGCAGGCCGCACAGTGGCTGCTTCTGGCTGAACGGCAAATGGACGAGGCATCTGTCTTCACCATCCACGGTTTTTGCCAGCGCATGCTGAGCCTGAATGCGTTTGAATCCGGCATGCTGTTTGAACTGCAGCTTATTGAAGATGAGTCTGAGCTTCGCTACCAGGCCTGTGCTGATTTCTGGCGTCGCCACTGCTATCCGTTACAGCGGGACATCGCCGAAGCGGTACATGCGTTGTGGAAAGGCCCTGAGGAGCTTCTGCGCGCCATTGAGCGCTATCTGCAGGGGGAGGCCCCGGTCATTAAATCTCCACCGCCTGCGGATGAAACGCTGGCCTCGCGCCATGAAAAAATCGTCGCGAAGATTGCAGCCGTTAAGCAAAAATGGATTGAGTCTGTCGGCGAGATCGACGCCATTATCGAAAACTCCGGGATCGACAGGCGCAAGTTTAACCGTGGCAATCAGGGGAAATGGATCGATAAGATCACTGCCTGGGCGCAGGAAGAGACGCGCGGTTACCAGCTCCCGGATGCGCTGGAAAAATTTTCCCGGCGTTTTCTGGTTGAGCGAACCAAAGCCGATGGCATTGTCCCAGAACACCCGCTGTTTGTTGAGATTGAAACCCTGCTGGCAGAGCCATTAACCCTTAACGACCTAATGATCACCCGCGCCATGGCGGAGATCCGTGAAGCGGTGTCGCGTGAGAAACGCCGCCGGGGTGAGCTGGGTTTTGACGATATGCTAAGTCGCCTGGACGCGGCGTTGTGCAGTGAAAATGGCGAGGCGCTTGCCGCCGCCATCCGCACGCGCTTTCCGGTGGCGATGATTGACGAATTTCAGGATACCGATCCCCAGCAGTACCGCATTTTCCGCCGCATCTGGCGACAGCAGCCCAACACGGCACTGTTGCTCATTGGCGATCCCAAACAGGCCATTTATGCCTTCCGTGGCGCGGATATTTTCACTTACATGAAAGCCCGCAGCGAGGTTGAAGCGCACTACACCCTGGACACCAACTGGCGCTCCTCGCCGGGGATGGTGGAGAGCGTCAATGCGCTCTTCAGCCGCATGGATTCGGCGTTTATGTTCAGGGAGATTCCCTTCCAGCCGGTAAAGTTCGCCGCCAGAAATGCTTCGTTGCGCTTTGAATTCAACGGCGTGAACCAGCCCGCCATGAATTTCTGGCTGCTGGACGGCGAGGGGTGCGGCGTTACGGACTATCAACATGCGATGGCTCAGCACTGCGCCGCGCAGATCCGGGACTGGCTCAGCGCAGGTACGCGCGGTGAGGCGTTGCTTTGGAAGGGGGACACATCAGCCCCGGTAAAAGCATCCGATATTACGGTGCTGGTGCGCAGCCGTCAGGAGGCGGCGCTTATCCGTGATGCCCTGACGTCACTGAACATCCCGTCCGTGTATCTCTCTAACCGCGATAGCGTCTTTGAAACGCTGGAAGCGCAGGAGATGCTGTGGCTGCTGCAGGCCGTGCTGGCGCCGGAGCGGGAAAGCACCCTTCGCAGCGCGCTGGCAAGCAGCATGCTGGGACTGAACGCGCGCGATATTGATGCGCTAAATTGCGACGAAGCCGCCTGGGATGCGGTGGTCGAAGAGTTTGTGCAGTACCGCGAGCGCTGGCAAAAACGCGGCGTGATGGCGATGCTGCGTGAACTGATGAGGCAGCGTCACATTGCCGAGAATATGCTCGCCACAGCGGGCGGCGAGCGCCGTCTGACCGATATTTTGCATATCAGCGAACTGTTGCAGGAGGCGGGCACGCAGCTGGAGAGCGAGCATGCCCTGGTGCGCTGGCTGGCGCAGCAAATTGCCGATCCGAACAGTAACTCGTCGAGCCAGCAGATGCGTCTTGAGAGTGATAAACACCTGGTGCAAATCGTCACCATTCACAAGTCGAAAGGCCTGGAGTATCCGCTGGTCTGGCTGCCGTTTATCGCCAATTATCGGGTGCAGGATCAGGCTTTTTATCACGATCGCGAGTCGTTCGAAGCGGTGCTCGATCTCAGCAAAGCTGAGTCCAGCGTAGAACTGGCCGAGGCCGAGCGCCTGGCGGAAGATTTACGCTTGCTCTATGTGGCCCTGACCCGCTCGGTCTGGCACTGCAGTCTGGGTATCGCTCCGCTATTCCGCCGCCGTGGCGAAAAGGCAGGCGATACCGATTTTCATCTGAGCGCGCTGGGCAGGCTGATTCAGCTTGGTGAGCCAAAAGATGCTGCCGGGCTGCGTCAGTGTATTGAAACACTGTGCGGGGAACATATTGCCCTGCATATCCCGTCGCAACCCGATAACAGTCGCTGGCAGCTGCCAGAACAGCAGACAACCGACCTGCAGGCCCGGCAGATTACGCGAACCGTTGCAGACGACTGGCGCGTGACCAGCTATTCCGGTTTACAGCAGCACGGGCAGAGCATTGCGCAGGATCTGATGCCTAAGCTTGACGTGGATGCCGCAGGTACCGGCAGTGTGCCGGATGAACCGGTGCTGACCCCTCATCAATTTCCGCGCGGCGCGTCACCGGGCACATTTTTACACAGCCTGTTTGAAGAGCTGGATTTCACGCAACCTGTCTCTGAGGAGTGGGTGCTGAAAATGTTGCAAAGCGGCGGCTACGACGCGCAATGGCAGCCGGTGCTCAGCGAATGGATCACCGCTATCCTTCACGCCCCGCTCACGGCACAGGGTGTTTCGCTCAGCCAGCTGACCGCCAGAGATAAGCAGGTGGAGATGGAGTTTTATCTCCCCATCGCCAGCCCGCTAAGAGCCGAGGCACTGGATGCGCTGATCCGCGAGCACGACCCGCTATCCGCCGGTTGCCCGCCACTTAACTTCCGTCAGGTTCAGGGGATGCTGAAGGGCTTTATCGATCTGGTGTTCCGCCATGAAGGGCGTTACTACCTGTTGGATTACAAATCGAACTGGTTGGGTGAAAACAGCGAAGCCTATACCCAACAGGCGATGGCCTCTGCCATGCAGATGCATCGTTACGATCTGCAGTACCAGCTGTATACCCTGGCGCTGCATCGCTATCTGCGTCATCGCATTGCAAATTACCGCTACGAAGACCATTTTGGCGGGGTGATTTACCTCTTCCTGCGCGGGGTGGATGCCGCCGATCCGCAGTCTGGTATTTTTAGTACGCGCCCGGACGCGGCACTGATTGAGAAAATGGACAGTTTATTTGCCGCAGGCACGGAGGAGTTGGCATGACGATGCAGGAATTACTGCTGGAAGCCGTAGAACAGCGTTTACTGCGCCATCTTGATGTGCAGTTCGCCATCATGGTGGCTGGCGAGCAGCCGGCCGTGATGCTGGCTGCCGCTATCCTGAGCAACGACGCGGGGGAAGGGCATGTCTGCCTGCCGCTTTCGCGTCTGGCCATTGATGAGAAAATGCCTGCGGCTCTTCAGTCCTGTTTTGCCCTGCTAGGCGAGTCGGTAGACTGGCAGAGCGTTTTGCTAAGCTCTCCTGCTGTCAGCAGAGCTGATACCCAGACGCCCATGATCCTCATCGGCGACCGGTTGTACCTTAACCGGCTGTGGCGTAATGAACTGACGGTAGCGCGCTTTTTCAGCGAGACAAATGCGCCGCTTCCCTGTGAAGAAGCGCGGCTCCGGCAAACGCTGGATGCCCTGTTTACCTCAGATGAGGCGACAGACTGGCAGAAAGTGGCGGCGGCCGTTGCCTTAACGCGGCGGATCTCGGTGATCTCGGGCGGACCGGGCACGGGTAAAACTACCACCGTGGCAAAACTGCTTGCCGCGCTGATTCAGCTGTCGGGTGAGCAAAAATGCCGTATTCGCCTGGCGGCACCCACCGGCAAAGCGGCGGCCAGGCTGACGGAGTCGTTAGGCGGCGCGCTGCAAAAACTGCCGCTCACGCAGGAACAGCTTGCGCTTTTCCCCAATGAAGCCAGTACCCTGCACCGGCTACTGGGCGCCCAGCCGGGCAGCCAGCGCCTGCGTTATCACGCCGGAAACCCGCTGCATCTTGACGTGCTGGTGGTGGATGAAGCGTCGATGATCGACCTGACGATGATGTCGCGGCTGATTGACGCCTTACCTCCCCACGCGCGCGTAATTTTCCTTGGCGATCGTGACCAGCTTGCCTCGGTGGAAGCCGGGGCCGTACTGGGCGATATCTGCACCTATGCGAGTCTTGGGTATACCGCGGAACGTGCTGAGGAGTTAGCCCGCCTCACTGGATGTTCGCTCGCAGCCGAAAGTCAGTCTCTCGCGGCGGCGCTGCGAGACAGCCTCTGTCTGCTGCAAAAAAGCTACCGTTTCGGGAGTGATTCCGGCATTGGCCAACTGGCGGCGGCCGTGAACAGAGGGGATCGGCATGCGACCAGTGCCGTTTTTGACGGCAGCTTCAGTGATATTGAGAAGAAATCGCTGCAAACCGGGGAAGAGTATCAGGCGATGCTGGATGATGCCCTGCTGGGCTATCAGCACTTCCTGACGAGCGTGCAGCAGCAACATACGCCTGCGCAGGTCATTGCCGCGTTTGGCGAGTATCAGCTGCTGTGTGCGCTGAGGGAAGGGCCTTTTGGCGTCAGCGGCCTCAACGACAGGCTTGAGCAACTGCTTGCGCAAAAGCGCAAAATCACCCGCACGCCGCATTCACGCTGGTACGAAGGTCGGCCAGTGATGATCTCCCGTAACGATAGCGCGCTGGGGTTGTTTAACGGCGATATTGGCATTGCGCTTGATCGTGGACAGGGTCTACGCGTCTGGTTCCTGATGCCGGACGGAAGCGTGAAGTCTGTGCAGCCCAGTCGCTTGCCTGAACATGAAACAGCATGGGCGATGACGGTACACAAGTCCCAGGGCTCGGAGTTCAACCATGCGGCGTTGATCCTGCCCACCCAACTTTCACCCGTGATTACCCGCGAGCTCATCTACACCGCCATCACCCGCGCGCGTCAGCGCTTGTCGCTCTATACCGACGAGCGCGTGCTGGTGCAGGCGATTGCCACCCGTACAGAACGGCGAAGCGGCCTGAGCGCGATATTTGAGTCCCTCTGAATGAGGTGAGAAAGAGAGGCCGGGTCGGCGCAACGCCACCCGGCGAAGGAGCTGTTATCCCAGGTCGGCCATCAGCACCTTTGAGCGGCGTTGATAGTTGTACATCTCTTTTTTACTTTCAGGCAGCAAATCAATATCCACAGGCGTAAATCCGCGCTCCTGGAACCAGTGAATGCTGCGCGTGGTCAGGACGAACAGCTTGCTCAGGCCCATCTGGCGCGCCTGAGCCGCCACGCGCTCAAGCAGCATCTCGCCGCGTGAAGAGCTGCGGTAGTCTGGATGGACGGCAACGCAGGCCATTTCGCCGATCTTCTCCTCCGGGAACGGATAGAGCGCGGCGCAGGCGATGGTCAGATTATCGCGCTGGATAATCGTAAATTTGTCGATCTCCATTTCCAGCTGTTCGCGGGAACGGCGTACCAGGATCCCTTGCTGCTCCAGCGGGCGAATTAACTCCAGAATACCGCCGATATCGTTAATGGTGGCGCGGCGGATCTGCTCCGCGCTCTCCATTACAATCTGGGTGCCGATACCGTCGCGGGAGAACAGCTCCTGCAGAAGGGCACCGTCTTCCTGATAGCTGATGAGATGGCTGCGACGCACGCCGCTGCGGCAGGCTTTCACAGCACCGCGCAGGAACCGGACGGTACCAGAGTAGTAATCTCCCTCGGCTTCCAGCGCTTCCACGCGGGCCTGGGCCTCATTCGGGAAGAGCTCTGGCACGATCACCCCTTCTTCGTTCACGACGCCCTGAGAGGAGCAAAACCCAATCATTTTCTCCGCCTTCAGTTTGATCGCCAACTGGGTGGCAATCTCTTCTGAAGTGAGGTTAAAGCTCTCGCCGGTTACGGAAACGGCCACCGGCCCCATCAATACAATGGCACCGCTGTCCAGTTGACGATGAATGGCTTCCTCATCAATACGACGAATGCGTCCGCTGTGGCAATAGTCCACCCCGTCGTCCACGCCGAGAGGCTGAGCGATGATGAAGTTACCGCTGACGACGTTGATATGTGCCCCCTGAAGCGGCGTGTTGTTCAGGCTCATGGACAGACGCGCGGTGATATCAAGCTGCAGCAGACCCGCTGCCTGTTTCACCAGCTCAAGGGTTTTGGCATCCGTAACGCGGGTATGTTTGTGATAAATCGGCTCGTGATGGTGTGCGGCCAGGTTCGCATCGATCTGCGGACGCGCACCATACACCACCACCAGGCGGATGCCGAGGCTGTGCAGCAGGCCAATGTCATTGACGATGCTGGAAAAGTTTTCATGCTCAATGGCTTCGCCGCCGAGCATGATGACAAACGTTTTTCCCCGATGGGCGTTGATATAGGGAACAGAATGGCGGAATCCCTGGACCAGTTCGGTTCTACGTTCCTTCACCATGGCACAACCCTTAATGAATGTTTATTCGTAATTTCTGTATTTTTATTCGATTGTGGCCGCATGTGCAAGCCTAAATTTTCTGCGACCCACAGAAAATAATAAGTAATCCGTGCGTTAACGTATGATTGTTTACCCTTTTATAGATGACAGTTTATGCGTCATTCGTTAAAGTTTTCGGTCAATTTTGATGTTTTGTCTGTCAATCAGATTTCTTGCTCGGGAGAAGCATGTCGGGATCCAATTCAGCAATAAGCCGCCGCCGTTTGTTAAAAGGGGCAGGGGCGATGTGGCTGCTCAGCGTCAGCCAGGTGGGTCTTGCCGCCACAAGCCAGGTGGTGGCGGTGCGCGTCTGGCCGTCGTCAACCTATACGCGCGTGACGGTGGAATCCAATCGGGTGCTGAAATATAAGCAATTTGCCCTGAGCAACCCTGAGCGTGTGGTGGTGGATCTCGAAGGCGTTAACCTGAACTCCGTTCTGAAGGGGATGGCGGCGCAGATCCGCGGTGACGATCCGTTTATCAAATCGGCGCGTGTTGGGCAGTTTGATCCGCAAACCGTGCGCATGGTGTTTGAACTCAAGCAGAACGTGAAACCGCAGCTGTTCGCCCTTGCGCCTGTGGCATCGTTCAAAGAGCGTCTGGTGATGGATCTCTATCCGGCGAATGCAACGGACATTCAGGATCCGCTCCTGGCGTTACTGGAAGACTACAACCAGGGCAATCTGGAGAAACAGGTTCCGCCTGCGCAGAGTGGTCCGCAGCCCGGAAAAGCAGGGCGCGATCGCCCGATTGTGATCATGCTCGATCCTGGCCACGGCGGAGAAGACTCGGGGGCGGTAGGCAAATACCGGACGCGGGAAAAAGATGTGGTGTTGCAGATTGCCCGCCGTCTGAAGGCGTTAATCGATAGAGAGGGCAACATGCGCGCCTACATGACGCGTAATGAAGACGTCTTTATTCCGTTGAAAGTCCGCGTGGCAAAAGCCCAGAAGCAGCGGGCGGATCTCTTCGTCTCTATCCATGCTGATGCTTTTACCAGCCGTCAGCCGAGTGGATCGTCAGTATTTGCGCTCTCAACCAAAGGGGCAACCAGTACCGCGGCGCGTTACCTCGCGGACACGCAGAACGCCTCGGATCTCATCGGTGGTGTGAGCAAAAGCGGCGACCGCTACGTCGATCACACCATGTTCGACATGGTGCAATCGCTGACCATTACCGACAGCCTGAAGTTTGGTAAAGCGGTACTGGGCAAGCTGGGGCGGGTCAATAAGCTGCACAAAAACAGCGTCGAGCAGGCCGGGTTTGCGGTGCTGAAGGCACCGGATATTCCGTCTATCCTGGTTGAAACGGCGTTTATCAGTAACGTGGAAGAGGAGCGTAAGCTCAAGACGGCCAAATTCCAGCAGGAAGTGGCTGAGTCGATTCTGGCAGGGATCCGGGCGTATTTCTCTGACGGGGCGACGCTGGCACGACGTGGATAATGCTGAACGCCGGGTTAACCCCCGGCAAATTCACAAACGACAGATACAAAAAAACACCCTTAAGGGTGTTTATTGTTTTTAGAAGTATTGGTTGCGGGGGCCGGATTTGAACCGACGACCTTCGGGTTATGAGCCCGACGAGCTACCAGGCTGCTCCACCCCGCGTCCGTGGAAGCGCACTATACTCGGTTAGGTTTGTGATGCAACCCCTTTTTCACATAATTCATTAATTTTGTATGTAAATTGAACGACATTGAAACCTTTGGACTATTTTTTGCTCAGAATTTGCCAAAGGGCATGTGATTCCGTTTCATTAGAACAGTGGGTTTGTTATCTTCATCACGCGGAAATGGGCAACTTAAAGACGAGATATAATGAAAGGACGTTGGGCAAAGTATCTGATCACGGGCGCAATGGTAGCCATTCTTGCGGCCTGTTCTTCTAAACCGACCGATCGCGGTCAACAGTATAAAGACGGGAAGTTATCCCAGCCTTTCTCTTTAGTTAACCAGCCGGATGCTGTCGGCGCACCGATCAACGCCGGTGATTTCTCCGAGCAGGTTTACCAGATCCGCAATGCGTCGCCGCGCCTGTATGGTGCCCAGAGTAGCGTCTATAACGCGGTGCAGGACTGGCTGCGCGCGGGCGGCGATACGCGCAATATGCGCCAGTTTGGTATCGACGCCTGGCAGATGGAAGGGGCGGACAACTACGGCAACGTGCAGTTTACCGGCTATTACACCCCGGTTATCCAGGCGCGACATACGCGTCAGGGCGAATTCCAGTATCCTATTTATCGTATGCCGCCAAAACGTGGTCGCCTGCCGTCCCGTGCGGAGATCTACGCCGGTGCGCTTAGCGAAAACTACGTCCTGGCTTACAGCAACTCCCTGATGGATAACTTCATCATGGACGTTCAGGGCAGCGGCTACATCGATTTTGGTGACGGTTCTCCGCTGAACTTCTTTAGCTACGCCGGTAAAAACGGCCATGCCTATCGCAGCATTGGTAAAGTGCTGATCGACCGTGGCGAAGTGAAAAAAGAAGATATGTCGATGCAGGCGATCCGCGAGTGGGGCGAAAAACACAGTGAAGCTGAGGTACGCGAGCTGCTGGAGCAGAACCCGTCGTTCGTCTTCTTCAAACCGCAAAACTTTGCGCCGGTGAAAGGGGCGAGCGCCGTGCCGCTGATTGGCCGTGCGTCGGTAGCATCGGACCGTTCCATCATTCCTGCGGGAACCACGCTGCTGGCAGAAGTGCCGCTGCTGGATAATAACGGTAAATTTAACGGCCAGTACGAGCTACGTCTGATGGTGGCACTGGACGTTGGTGGCGCGATTAAAGGCCAGCACTTCGATATTTATCAGGGAATTGGTCCGGATGCCGGTCACCGGGCGGGCTGGTATAACCACTATGGCCGCGTATGGGTGCTGAAGACAGCGCCTGGCGCCGGAAACGTATTCAGCGGCTGATTGTGGTATTCTGAGCGGAATACGGATTACTGTTCAGGGTGAGGAAAAACCTCACCCTTTTTACATCTGAGGTTTTATGTCTGTGGTAATCAGCGACGCCTGGCGCCAGCGTTTTGGCGGTACGGCACGTCTCTATGGTGAAAAAGCCCTGCAGCTGTTTGCGGATGCGCATGTCTGCGTCGTGGGCATTGGTGGTGTGGGCTCGTGGGCGGCAGAAGCGCTGGCGAGAACCGGTATTGGCGCAATCACGCTGATTGATATGGATGACGTGTGCGTCACCAACACCAACCGTCAAATCCATGCCCTGCGTGACAACGTCGGCCTGGCAAAATCTGAGGTCGTGGCAGAGCGTATCCGCCTGATCAACCCGGAATGTCGGGTCACGGTGATTGATGATTTTGTGACGGCGGATAATGTCGCAGACTATATGAGTAAAGGCTACAGCTACGTGATTGACGCGATCGATAGCGTGCGTCCAAAAGCGGCGCTTATTGCGTACTGTCGTCGTTACAAGGTGCCACTGGTGACCACCGGTGGCGCAGGCGGACAAATTGATCCCACACAGATCCAGGTGGCCGATCTGGCCAAAACCATTCAGGATCCGCTGGCGGCCAAGCTGCGTGAACGTCTGAAAAGCGATTTTAACGTGGTGAAAAACAGCAAGGGCAAGCTGGGCGTCGACTGTGTTTTCTCGACTGAAGCGCTGGTGTATCCGCAGGCGGACGGCTCGGTGTGTGCAATGAAAAGCACGGCGGAAGGGCCAAAAAGGATGGATTGCGCCTCAGGATTTGGCGCGGCCACAATGGTGACCGCCTCTTTTGGATTTGTGGCGGTGTCTCACGCACTGAAAAAGATGATGGCGAAGGCGGAACGTCAGGCCTGAGCCTGACGGGCGGCGTCCTGCACCGCTTCGCTAAGGGCGACCAGGCCCTGACCGCGCGAGGCGCTTAGCTGCGCGCGCAGCCCTAACTCATCGAACAGAGCCAGCGGCGAGTGCGCCAGTAGCGTCGCCGCGCTTTTCCCTTCGATGGCGGTTAACAGCACCGCCAGCAGACCGCGAACGATACGTCCTTCGCTGTCGCCAAAGAAATGCAGTTTCTCACCGGATACGCTGAACCCAAGCCAGACGCGGTTTTCACAGCCCGCGATCTCTTTTGCCTGCGCTTTGAGATCGTCAGAAAGGGCCGGAAGCTGCTTACCCAGCAGGATCAGTTGACGATATTTATCTTCCCATTGTGTGAGCAGCGCGAAGGTCTGTTTTAACGTTTCTTCTGTGATCACTGTGCCAAACGGATGTCCGGCTAAAGCTGAGCTAGTCATTAATCCACCAGGAGTTCAAGGGCGCGGTCAACCGCGGAAATCAGCGCTTCGACATCGCTTTGGGTATTGTAAGGTGCAAACGAGGCGCGCAGTGTACCACTCACGCCAAGCGCTGCCAGCAGCGGCTGGGCACAGTGCTGCCCGGCACGCAGCGCAATGCCATATCCTGCCAGCAGGGTCACCATGTCGCTATGGTGTACGCCCGCAAAATCAAAGGCTAACAGGCTTGAATCCTGCACGCGGAACGAACGGAAGCCAGGGCGTTTTTTAAGCTCCTCTTCAGCCAGCGTCGCCAGACCCCGGCTCCAGCTCTCCGCCTGGACAATGTCCGTTTCGGCGAGCCATTCGAGCGCGGCGCTCAGGCCAATGACGCCCGCCACGTTTGGCGTACCCGCTTCCAGACGGTAAGGGACGTCCTGGGTTTTAAAGCCCTCGAAAGAGACTTCCGCGATCATCTTGCCGCCACCGAGCCACGGCGTCATTTGTGCCAGCAGCTCAGGCTTACCGTACAGCGCCCCGATACCGGTTGGTCCGTAGAGCTTATGCCCTGAGAAGGCATAAAAATCGATATCCAATTTTTGCACATCGGCCGGGAAATGGACCACGCCCTGCGCGCCGTCAACCATCACTATGATGCCGTTGGCATGCGCGATGCGGATAGCCTGCGCCAAATCCGGGCAGCCACCGGTGACGTTGGACATCTGTCCAAGCGCCAGAATGCGGCTGCGCGGTGTAATCAGCTCCGGTAACTGTGCTACATCCGGCAGGTAATCTATCCCCAGCGGGAGCTTAACCACCCGTGCCCCTGTTTGCTCTGCCACCATCAGCCATGGGACCAGGTTGGCGTGATGTTCCGCTTCACTGACGATGATCTCGTCTCCGGGCTGAAGCAGTGGGCGGGCATAACACTGGGCCACCATGTTTATGGCTTCGGTGGTACCCCGCGTCCAGACAATATTTTTCCCGCTTTCAGCATTGATCAGACGAGCAACCTGATCGCGTGCCGCTTCGTAGCGTGCGGTTAAGCGCTGGGCCTCGGCAAACTGGCTACGATGCACATTGCCTGCGCTCAGGCTATAAAACTGCTGCGTTGCCTCAATAACCGCCTGCGGCTTTAAGGCTGTGGCAGCGCTATCGAGATAAATACCGGCATCGGCCAGCGCCGGAAACTGTGCGCGAAACTGCGCAGGGCTGAAAGCGTTCATGGAATTCCTCATTGCATTACTGAGATCGTCGCGCAATTTCAGCGGCAGGGCAAGGAGGTTGATATCTATCAGAATTGTCTGCTTATCCCAACGCCCCTGAAAAAGCAGGTTATGCTAAATAGTGTTAGGCGGATGTTTTAGCCTGTTATAAATCGAGGTTTGAATAGCATTAATTGCTAAAGGAGAAGAATCATGAATAAGACAGCTGCAATCATTTCTGCCTGTGCGTTTACTTTTGCCCTGAGCGCCTGTTCTGGTAACAACTACGTCATGCACACTAACGATGGTCGTTCCATTGTTTCGGAAGGGAAACCGACAACCGATAACGATACCGGGATGATTTCATATAAAGATGCTAACGGGAACAAGCAGCAGATCAACCGCACGGACGTGAAAGAGATGAAAGAGATCGAGCATTAACAGATCGCTAAGCAAAAAAAAGCACCGCAAATTGGCGGTGCTACATTAATCACTATGGACAGACAGGGTAAATGTACAGGAAGTGAAAAATTGGTAGCGTTGCTACCGTGGTCTGAATCGCAGACCAATTGCAAACACAACAACACAACATCACAACCGTAAGCCAAAAGCTCTTCAGAACACGCATTCCAAAAAAAGCTTCTCGTTCCGGCTCAGGAAGTGCCGCCACTATAGGTATTTGCTGGTAGTTCCTCAACGGACAAATTATAATGGCTCAGATAAAAAAAACTAATAGGTTAAACGTTGTTTCCTGTTTGTTAAATCTCGTTAACATCTAAGCCAGATAACCATGTCCAAGCGATTGCCACCCCTAAATGCATTACGTGTTTTTGATGCAGCAGCACGTCATCTAAGCTTCACCCGCGCAGCAGATGAGCTTTTTGTGACACAGGCCGCAGTAAGTCACCAAATCAAGTCCCTGGAGGATTTTCTGGGCCTCAAGCTGTTTCGCCGACGCAACCGTTCGCTGTTGCTGACGGAAGAGGGGCAGAGCTATTTTCAGGATATTAAAGAGATTTTTTCCCAGCTCACGGAAGCCACGCGCAAGCTGCAGGCCAGGAGTGCAAAAGGCGCACTGACGGTCAGTTTATTGCCCAGTTTTGCCATTCAGTGGCTGGTGCCCAGACTCTCAAGCTTTAACTCAGCTTATCCGGGAATTGATGTCAGGATCCAGGCGGTGGATCGTCAGGAAGACAAACTGGCGGACGATGTGGACGTTGCCATTTTTTATGGGCGTGGTAACTGGCCGGGCTTGCGTGTCGAGAAATTATACGCAGAATATCTGCTGCCAGTCTGTTCACCGCTGCTTTTGACAGGCGATAAAGCGTTAAAAACGCCCGCCGATCTGGCACAACATACGCTGTTACACGATGCTTCTCGCCGCGACTGGCAAACTTATACCCGTCAATTAGGTCTTAATCATATAAACGTGCAGCAGGGCCCCATCTTTAGCCACAGTGCGATGGTGCTACAGGCTGCCATTCACGGACAGGGCATTGCGTTGGCGAACAACGTCATGGCGCAGTCCGAAATTGAGGCCGGCCGTCTGGTTTGCCCTTTTAATGATGTACTGGTCAGCAAGAATGCGTTTTATCTGGTTTGTCATGACAGTCAGGCAGAACTGGGTAAAATAGCCGCTTTCCGGCAGTGGATACTGGCGAAAGCGGCGAGCGAGCAAGAAAAATTCCGCTTCAGGTATGAACAATAACTTTTGTGTGCCGGGCACGCATTACTTTAGGACTGAAACATGACCAGCCGATTCATGCTGATTTTTGCCGCGGTGAGTGGCTTTATTTTTGTTGCACTGGGCGCGTTTGGCGCACATGTCTTAAGCAAGTCTTTGGGCGTGGTGGAGATGGGCTGGATCCAGACCGGCCTTGAATACCAGGCGTTCCATACGCTGGCTATTTTTGGGCTGGCGGTAGCGATGCAGCGCCGCATCAGCATCTGGTTTTACTGGAGCAGCGTTTTCCTGGCGCTGGGTACGGTGCTGTTCAGCGGCAGCCTTTACTGCCTTGCGCTCTCGCATTTGCGCCTGTGGGCGTTTGTTACACCTGTCGGCGGCGTCAGCTTCCTGGCAGGGTGGGTATTAATGTTTATCGGAGCTATCCGTCTGAAACGCAAGGGCGTTGTTCATGAATAAGGTTGTTTTATATTGTCGCCCGGGGTTTGAGAAAGAGTGCGCCGCGGAAATTACGGATAAAGCGGCGAAGCGAGAAGTGTTCGGTTTTGCGCGCGTTAAGGATAATGCGGGCTATGTGGTGTTCGAATGCTACCAGCCTGACGATGCGGATAAGCTGGCACGCGAGCTGCCGTTCAGTTCACTGATCTTTGCGCGCCAGATGTTTGTCGCGGGTGAGTTGCTGAAAGATCTCCCGCCAGAAGATCGCATCACCCCGATTGTGGGCATGCTGCAGGGCGTGGTCGAGAAGGGGGGCGATTTGCGCGTTGAAGTGGCCGACACCAACGAAAGCAAAGAGCTGATGAAGTTCTGCCGTAAGTTCACCGTACCGCTGCGCGCGGCGCTGCGTGATGCCGGCGTGCTGACAAACTACGAAACGCCAAAACGTCCAGTCGTGCATATCTTCTTTATTGCCCCGGGCTGCTGCTACGCCGGTTACTCTTATACCAACAACAACTCTCCGTTCTTTATGGGGATCCCACGCCTGAAGTTCCCGGCTGATGCGCCGAGCCGTTCAACCCTGAAGCTGGAAGAGGCGTTTCACGTCTTTATTCCGGCGGATGAGTGGGATGAGCGTCTGGCCAACGGTATGTACGCGGTCGATCTCGGCGCGTGCCCCGGTGGCTGGACCTATCAGCTGGTGAAACGCAACATGTGGGTGTCGTCTGTTGATAACGGTCCGATGGCGCAAAGCCTGATGGACACCGGGCAGGTCACGTGGCTGCGTGAAGACGGTTTCCGCTATCGTCCAACCCGCAATAACATCTCCTGGATGGTATGCGATATGGTGGAAAAACCAGCGAAAGTGGCGGCACTGATGGCCTCCTGGCTGGTGAACGGCTGGTGCCGTGAGACGATTTTTAACCTCAAGCTGCCAATGAAAAAGCGCTATGAGGAGGTCTCTCAGAACCTGGCCTATATTCAGCAGCAACTGGATGAACACGGCATTAACGTGGAGATCCAGGCGCGTCAGCTGTATCACGATCGCGAAGAGGTGACGGTGCATATTCGTCGCTGGTGGGCGGCCGTGGGCGGGCGTCGCGACGAGCGATAGGCCCCTCATCCTAACCCTCTCCCCAACGGGGAGAGGGGACTTTTAACGCTCTAACCTCAACTGCTGCAAATTCCCGTCCAGCTGTAAATCCGTCTGTAACGTCGCCACATCCCGGCAGATAAAGGCCATTTCTTTATGGGCCTCCAGCTTCTTACGCCATTTTTCCGGAACTTCATCGAGCCGGGCGTAGATCCCTTCCAGGTTCTGAAAATCCGTCAGCAGCTGTGCGGCGCTTTTAGGCCCAATACCGGCAACGCCCGGCACTTTAGAGCTGCTGATCCCCGCCAGCCCCCAGTAGTCAGGAAGTTGCTCAGGTGAGACGCCAAATTCACTGGCAATAAACGGGGCGTCGAGCCAGCGTTTCTGGAAGTAATCACGAATGCGGATAGTGGGTGAGAGCAGCTGGCAGTAGCCTTTATCCGTCGACACAATGGTTGCCTGATGCCCGGCGCTGGCCACTTTGACCGCAAGCGTCGCCGCGAGATCGTCCGCTTCATTGCCCTGGGCGCCCCAGCAGGGCACGCCGCGCTTTTCGAATGCCGAGCGAATCATCGGCATTTCTGAATGCAAATCGTCCGGCATGGGGGCCCGTCCGGCTTTATAGTCTGGCAAACGCTGATGTCGCCAGCCGGAATTACGCGCCTCGTCATCAAATACGGCCACGACATGCGTCGGTTCGCTGTGGCGAATAAGTTGCTCCAGCGCGTGCAAACAGGTGTCCTTACAGGGCGTGCCTTGCACTGCATGGATCCGGCGAATCAGGTTGAGCGCGTCGACGATAAGCAAATGAACAGCCACAGATAATCTCCCTTCTATCTCATGAAGGAAGGGTAACACTGTCAGCGGTATGAAACTATGCGCGGTGGGGAAAACAGGAAGAAGCCTCGCAAAACGAGGCTTCCTGAGAGGCTTAATCGCAGGTCACGATCTTCATTGCCAGACCACCGCGAGAGGTTTCACGGTATTTGGCGTTCATATCTTTACCGGTTTCGTACATGGTTTCGATAACCTTATCGAGGCAGACGCGTGGCTCGCTGGTGCGGCGCAGCGCCATTCGTGCGGCGTTCACTGCCTTCACGGAGGCGATCGCGTTACGTTCGATACACGGCACCTGAACCTGTCCGGCAACCGGGTCACAGGTCAGCCCCAGGTTATGCTCCATGCCGATTTCGGCGGCAATGCAGACCTGCGCCGGGCTTGCGCCTAACAGCTCTGCCAGACCCGCAGCGGCCATGGAACAGGCCACGCCCACTTCCCCCTGACAGCCCACTTCCGCGCCGGAAATGGAGGCGTTCATCTTATACAGAGAACCAATCGCACTGGCGACCAGCAGGTAGCGCGCCAGCGAGTTGGCATTCACTTCACGGATAAACTTGTCGTAGTAGGCCAGCACGGCCGGAACGATACCGCAGGCGCCGTTGGTTGGCGCCGTGACCACGCGCCCCCCTGCGGCGTTCTCTTCGTTCACCGCCAGGGCGAACATGTTGATCCAGTCTACGACGGCCATTGGGTCGGTGGTCGTTTTATCGGTGCTCACCAGCATACGGCGCAGCGCGGCCGCACGACGCGGTACGCGAAGCTTACCGGGCAGAACGCCTTCGGTGGTGATCCCGCGTTCAATCCCGCCGCGCATCACCTCCCAGACGTTAGCAAAGTGCTGTTCCAGCTCCGCTTTGCTGTGCAGGGCCAGCTCGTTTTTCATCATCAGACCGGAGAGGGAAAGCCCCGTCTCCTGACAGTGACGCTGGAGATCGGCCGCAGTTTTGTACGGATACGGCACGTCGACAGAAGAGGTGCTGGTTTGACCAAAGTGGTCTTCGTCGACAATAAACCCGCCGCCGATAGAGTAATAGGTCTGGCTGTAAACCGCGGTGTCGCCGGCCAGCGCGGTAATGCGCATGCCGTTTTCGTGCAGCGACAGGTTGTCCGCATGGAAATTCATGCAATGGTCAACCGGGAATTCCACTTCGTGTTCGCCGTTTGCCAGCAGCAGGCGACCGTGGGTGTTTACGTCCTGGATGAAGCCAGGGATCGCATCAATATCAACGGTATCCGGCAGGTTTCCCGCCAGGCCCATGATAATGGCGATATCGGTATGGTGGCCTTTTCCGGTCAGGGAAAGCGAGCCGTACACATCGACAACCACGCGGGTGATGTCGTGCAAGATGCCGCGTGCAATCAAGTCATCCGTGAACTGCTTACCGGCTTTCATTGGTCCGACAGTGTGAGAGCTGGAAGGACCAATACCGATTTTGAAGATATCGAATACGCTAATCATGATGCGTCCATTGCTTTCAGTCAGAGAGGAAGGAGTGCGCCGTCCGGGGACGGCGCGGGTGATAATCAGAACATGGTGTACAGGGAGTAGAAGATCGCAGAGATAGCGATAAGCCCCATGATGACCACAAAGATGTTGCTCATATGACCGCTGTACTTACGCATAGCAGGGACTTTCTGAATTGCGTACATTGGCATCAGGAACAGAATCATCGCGATAACCGGACCGCCCAGGGTTTCAATCATGCCCAGGATGCTTGGGTTCAGCGTAGCAACGGCCCAGGTGGTAAGCAGCATGAACAGTGCAGTGATTTTGTTCAGCTTGCTGATTTCAATGCTCTTGCCTTTACCGCGCAGAGATTTGATCACCATACCGTTAAAACCTTCACGTGCGCCCAGGTAGTGGCCGAGGAAGGATTTGGTGATGGCGATAATGGCGATGATCGGTGCCATCCACGCAATAATCGGTGCGTTAAAGTGGTTCGCCAGGTAAGACAGAATGGAGATGTTCTGCTCTTTCGCTGCTGCCAGGTCCGCCGGGGAGAGGCTCAGTACGCAGCTGAAGACGAAGAACATTACGGTCAGCACCATCATGATGTGTGCACGTGCCAGGATGCTGGAGCACTTCTTCTCTGCGCCTGCGCCGTACTCTTCACGCTTCGCCACGGCGAAGGAAGAGATGATCGGGGAGTGGTTAAAGGAGAAGACCATTACCGGAATCGCCAGCCACAGGGTCATCATCAGGCCGTTACCGGTTGCAGATGCGCTGCTCAGGGAGAGGGTTTCCAGCGCAGCACCGTTCCACTGTGGGATCAGGTAGCAGGCCAGCACCATCAGTGCGGCAACAAACGGGAACACCAGAACGCTCATCGCTTTAACGATCATCTGCTCGCCGAAGCGCACGATGGTCATCATACCGACGATCAGGATCAGGGAGAGAATGGCACGCGGTGGCGGCGTTATCTGCAGCTGGTGCGTCATGAAGCTTTCAACGGTGTTGGTGATCGCCACGCTGTAAACCAGCAGAATCGGGTAAATGGCGAAGAAGTAGAGCAGGGTAATCAGTTTCCCAGCGCCAACGCCGAAATGCTCTTCAACCACTTCAGTGATGTCTTCGCCCGGGTTTTTACCGGACAGCACGAAGCGGGTCAGGCCGCGGTGTGCGAAGAAGGTCATCGGGAACGCGATGATGGCCATAATGATCAGCGGGATCAGACCGCCGACGCCTGCGTTGATAGGAAGGAACAGTACACCAGCGCCGATTGCTGTGCCGTAAAGGCCAAGCATCCACATGGTATCCGTTTTGCGCCAACCACTTCGGGATTCAATCGAAGCAACGGTGCTGGTTTGAGTGGTTTCCATCTGTATCTCCTGGAGGAAGCAAATTGTCAGGTTTGTAGTCAAATCCGATGAAAAAATGCCTGACGGTAATATGAAATTCGTTCAGTGACGGTTTTTTAATAATTTTCACCCGTAACTATTGGCGGGCGGAAAGATACATTCTACTTATGAATGTATCAGTGATCGCGATCCCAAATGCAATAATCCACTCATGATGTAGGTATATTTAGACCATTTCTCTGTTAAAAAAACATCAAAGAGAATTTACGGGCGCGAAGGCTATCATTAACAACATATGTCCGGAAAGAGCGCCCCCGAAGATAGGTGTCTTGCGCTGTAAAGATGGTGGGTTTTAGGATTTTCTGATGAGTAATTTGCCTTAAAGCTGATAATTTATGGTTTTAAAATTCAGGTAATCGTTTGCGTAGGCGTGCAGTTTATAAATTCTATAAGCAATGACTATGAATTGATGCGAAAAAAAGGCCAGGTAACGGCAGAACGCGCCCCGGCCCTCAGAAGAACGATTAACGTGTTATGTGCAGATTTCGTAGCAAGGAATATACGCCGAGCCCGGCAGCTTCATACGGTGTTGGGCGACAAAGCCCTGCAGCATGTCGTCCATGCGGCGCATCATCTCCGGGTCACCGTGGATCTTATACGGGCCAAACTGCTCAATGGCGCGGATCCCCACCTCTTTCACGTTACCCGCCACAATGCCCGAGAAGGCGCGTCGCAGGTCGGCGGCCAGCACTTCTACCGGCTGGTCAGGATAGAGTTTCAGGTTCGCCATATTCTCATGCGAAGGCTCGAACGGGATCTGCAGATCCGGCGCAATACGGATTGACCAGTTAAAGCTGTAGGCATCACCGGTATCACGACGGTTCTCTTTCACCAGCGGCATCGCTTTTTTCATCTGACGCGCCACTTCTGCCGCATCGTCAATGATAATGCGATAGTGACGACGCGCGGCTTCACCCAGCGTATGCACGATAAACTCGTCCAGCACGCGGAAGTAGTCGGCACTCTCTTTCGGCCCGGTCAGGATCAGCGGCAGAACCTGATCTTTGTTGGCCGGGTTCATCAGGATCCCCAGCAGATAGAGCAGCTCCTCTGCCGTACCCACGCCGCCGGGGAAGATGATGATGCCGTGAGCGATACGGACAAACGCTTCCAGACGCTTTTCGATATCCGGCATGATAATCAGCTCGTTGACCAGCGGGTTAGGTGGCTCAGCGGCGATGATCGACGGCTCGGTCATGCCGATAAAGCGCCCCTCTTTATAACGCTGCTGGGCATGACCCACGGCGGCACCTTTCATTGGCGCTTCCATCGCGCCTGGGCCACAGCCGGTGCAGATATTCAGCTCACGCAGACCAAGCTGGGTACCCACCCGACGGGCGTACAGGTATTCGGTTTCGTTAATGGAGTGACCGCCCCAGCAGACGACCATATTCGGTGCTTCGCCAACGTGCAGGGCACGGGCGTTACGCAGAATAGAAAACACCAGGTTGGTGATATGAACCGAGCTTTCCAGGTCAAGATGCTGGAAGCGGCCCGCGTTGTGGATCTGCCCGTTAACAAACAGGATGTCACGCAGCACGGCAAACAGGTTGGCCTGCAGGGAACGAATAATCCGCCCGTCGACGAAGGCCTCTTCCGGCGGGTTGATCACTTCAAGTTTCACGCCGCGCTCGCGGCGCAGCACGTTGATATCAAAGCTTTCGAAGCGGGATAACAGTTCTTTACTGTTGTCTGTCAGGCTTCCGGAGTTCAGTACGGCAAGTGAACAGTTACGAAACAGTTGATAAAGATCGCTGCTGGCCGTGCGTTTAAGCATGTCCACTTCCAGCTGCGACAACATATCCATTGAGCCAAGCGGGCTAATATGTGTAATCAAGTGAGCTCCTTATGGGACGATTATCGTCATTCCCTGCTGATTACAATAGCCCTGCCGCGTGACGTTTCACAACCTAAAGCGCTGCATTACCCGCGCATATTGTGAAAATATTTATATTACTGACGCACGAGTCGGCCCGTCGCAGGCACAAAATCGGTATTGGTGCGCCACGGGTTAATATCCAGCCCGCCACGACGGGTGTAGCGCGCGTACACGCTCAGCGTTTCTGGCTGGCAGAAGCGCTGAATATCGCTGAAGATGCGCTCCACGCACTGCTCGTGGAATTCATTGTGATGGCGGAACGACACCAGATAGCGCAGCAGCTTTTCCCGGTCAATTTTGGGGCCGTGATACTGGATTTGCACAGAACCCCAGTCCGGCTGGTGGGTGATCAGGCAGTTGGACTTCAGCAGATGGCTGACCAGCGTCTCTTCCACGATCTTCCCGCTTGCCGCATTTTCCAGGTACCCGGCGCTGAACTCATAGTTATCCACCTCGATATCCTGATCGTCGATGCAGGTGCCGTTAAAATGGGCGACAGGTTGGCCTTCCAGTTCATTCAGGCGATACAGGGCAACGGTCACGTTGCCCTGGGCACAGGCGCGTAAATCACGCTCCAGCGTGTGCTGAACCTCTTCCAGGCTGGTGAATTTGGTCTGATTAAAACTGTTGAGATACAGCTTGAAGCTTTTGGATTCCACCAGGTTAAGGCTGGCATGATCCAGCTCAACCTGGCCTACCGCCACCTGCGGCAGACCGCGAGCATTCAGCCAGGAGAGCTCATACAGCGTCCAGATATCACCGCCGACAAACGGCAGCGCGTCTGCACGCAGCCCTAAAGGATCGCGGTTAAGGCTGCGCGGAACGCCCTGCAGCAGGCTGGCATCGTAGGTGTCGCGGTAATCGGTCGATTTACCCAGCGTTAAGCCACTTAACGCCTGATGATTTTCGTAAGACATGTTTCATAGTCACTTTACAGGTACACTTAGGGCTGAGTTTATCCTGTCTTACCAGAAGAGAGAAATCGGTGGATATCGAAACTGCAAATGCCCTTAAGACCTTCACGACCCGTTACTGCGACGCATGGCATGACACCCGGGGCACCTGGCCGCAAAGTGCTGATCTCTATGGTGTGCCTTCGCCCTGCATTATCTCTTCGGTGGACGACTACGTTATCTGGCAGCCGCAGCCCTGGTCTGTCGAGGAGAATGTAAATGCGGTTGAACGGGCAATGGACATTGTGGTACAACCAGCGGTTCACGCGTTCTACACCACGCAGTTTGCAGGGGATATGCCTGCCCGCTTTGGTGAGGTAACGCTGACGCTGTTGCAGACCTGGAGCGAAGACGATCTGCAGCGTGTTCAGGAAAACCTGATTGGTCATCTGGTCACGCAAAAACGCCTTAAGCTTTCTCCGACACTCTTTATTGCCACGCTGGACAGTGAACTGGATGTTATTTCCGTCTGCAACCTGTCTGGTGAAGTGATCAAAGAGACAATCGGCACCCGCAATCGCGAGACCCTCGCCCCCTCACTTGCGGATTTCCTTACCCGACTTGAGCCGCTTCTGTAATCCATCATGCTACAGCGCGTGTGAGAGATCTCTTACACGGTTTGTGAGAGATCGCCGCAACGATCAGTATTACCTTACGTAATTAAGAAAAATATTATGATAATTATCAAAGGATTAATAAAATTCTGACGCAGCAAACCCGCTTTTCAGAGGCTGACAACGCTTACAGGGTGGGTTGTAAGACGAAGCGGAATAGCGGATTCTATCTCTGTCGACAGGACGCCGACACGAGAAACGAACATCAGGATGATGGCGCTTCTCACACAGGACACGTCAGGATGGCGCTGCAGGAAGGCTTCAGGATGAAGCAAAGGATCACGCAGGACGCGTAAGGGACACCTCCAGGAAGGAGAACGAGAGCCGCTCAGGATGATCGGTGGGTCAGGATGGCCAGGACGTTTCAGGATGAAACAGACACATCAGGACGATGTGCGCAGGATGCAAACAGTTTACGGATGAACAGGCCTTCGGGCTTCAGGAAAAGTTGTCACGGAAGAGCAGGGAGCATAAATTGTAGCTGGAATGCTGCGAAACGAACCGGGAGCACTGTTTTTACAGTGCTCCCTTTTTTTATTTCTGCTGCCTGCAATGCTATGCTGCGCGCCGTTCATTTTTTCAGTTGAGGTTACTATGACGCAACACGATAGCGTTCGTGCCCGGTTGCACGCCATCGAAGCTCTTTTGCGCCAACATCAGCTGTGGCAGGAGACCGCGCCGCAGCCAGAGGCGTTCGCAAGTACCCAGCCGTTCTGCCTGGATACGCTGGCACCGTTTGAGTGGCTCCAGTGGGTGTTAATTCCCCGTATGCATGCGCTGCTGGAGGGTGGTCATCCGCTGCCGCAGGCGTTTGCGGTCTCGCCTTACTATGAAATGGCGCTGGAGGCCACCCACCCGGCGCGTGCTGTCATGCTGGCTGAGCTGGAAAAGCTGGATGCGCTGTTCGCCGGTGATGACGCATGACGCTTGAGATCCTCTATCAGGATGAGTGGCTGGTGGCAGTGAACAAACCGTCGGGATGGCTGGTGCACCGCAGCTGGCTGGATCGTGACGAGAAGGTGGTCGTGATGCAGACCGTGCGCGACCAGATTGGTCAGCATGTGTTTACCGCCCATCGCCTGGACAGACCCACCTCCGGTGTATTGCTAATGGGACTGTCCAGCGAAGCGGGTCGTCTGCTGGCGCAGCAGTTTGAGCAGCATCAGATCCAGAAACGCTACCACGCGATCGTGCGTGGCTGGCTGACAGAAGCCGCCACGCTTGACTATCCTCTGGTGGAAGAACTGGACAAAATCGCCGATAAATTTGCCCGTGATGACAAAGGTCCGCAACCTGCGGTAACCGAGTATCGCGGTATGGCGACGACTGAAATGCCGGTGGCAACCAGCAAATTTCCCACCACTCGCTACAGTCTGGTTGAGCTTTTGCCCAAAACCGGGCGTAAACACCAGCTCCGCCGACACCTGAAGCATTTGCGACATCCGATTATCGGCGACAGCAAGCATGGCGATCTGCGCCAGAACCGCAGTGCGGCTGAACATTTTGGTTGCGATCGTCTGATGCTGCACGCAAGCGAACTGAGCCTGACTCATCCGTTTACCGGCAAACCTCTGACGATCCATGCGGGGCTGGATGATGTCTGGATGCAGGCGCTGTCACAGTTTGGCTGGCTGGGGCAACTCCCCAAAAATGAAAGGGTTGAGTTTGTATCTGGCAACGTTCAGGATGAACGGCAAGCGCAATAATTAAGGGAACATATCATGGCTGAAGTAGGCATTTTTGTCGGCACAATGTACGGCAACTCGCTGCTGGTTGCGGAAGAGGCGGAAGCGATACTCACAAGCCAGGGTCATAAAGCCACAGTTTATGAAGACCCGGAACTGGCAGACTGGGAAAAGTATAAAGATAAATACATTCTGGTGGTCACCTCCACCACCGGGCAGGGCGATCTGCCGGACAGCATCGTGCCGCTTTTCCAGGGCATTAAAGACATTGGCTACCAGCCGGACGTTCACTACGGCATCATCGCCCTGGGCGACAGCTCTTACGCCAATTTCTGCGGCGGCGGCAAGCAGTTCGACGCACTCCTGCAGGAACAGAGCGCCCAGCGCGTGGGCGACATGCTGCTGATTGACGTCGGTGAACACCCGGAACCCGAAAGCGAATCAAACCCGTGGGTTGAGAACTGGGCCACACTGCTTAAATAACATCCTGCCCGGCGGCGCTTCGCTTGCGCGGGCCTGCGGGTTATTCAGGCCGGGTCAGGCGTTGCCGCCACCCGGCGATAACTTCCGCACCAAACGCCAATTCCGTGAACCATCTTCCATTCTTTTAGGCTTTTGCCACAAACAACCTTTCTCATGCCCCTTAATGTTGTGTTTTTGCACGGTGAGAGAACGTGTCACTCCTTCATATACTTTCCCGGTCACAATAAAACGGCTTCAGGCCGTACCAAAACGACAAACACAAATCTCATTCTGATTACCCTACCGGTGCTGTACAGAGTGAACCAGGCGAAAGCTATGTTTCAGGAGTGCAACAATGAGTACATTAAGCCACGCGGCGAGCAGTGCGGAGAAGCGCACTAACGCTCGCTACTGGATAGTGGTGATGCTGTTTATCGTCACGTCCTTTAACTATGGTGACCGCGCCACGCTGTCGATTGCCGGCTCTGAAATGGCAAAAGACATTGGGCTTGATCCGGTTGGCATGGGGTATGTTTTCTCCGCATTTTCATGGGCCTATGTTATTGGACAGATCCCGGGTGGCTGGCTGCTCGATCGTTTTGGATCCAAGCGCGTCTACTTCTGGTCCATCTTTATCTGGTCGATGTTTACCCTGTTGCAGGGCTTCGTCGATATCTTCAGCGGCTTCGGTATTATCGTCGCGCTCTTTACTCTCCGCTTCCTGGTGGGGTTAGCAGAAGCGCCATCCTTCCCGGGTAATAGCCGCATCGTGGCCGCCTGGTTCCCGGCGCAGGAGAGGGGAACGGCGGTGGCGATTTTTAACTCTGCCCAGTATTTCGCGACGGTGATCTTTGCGCCAATCATGGGCTGGCTGACGCATGAAGTGGGCTGGTCACACGTCTTCTTCTTCATGGGCGGATTGGGGATTGTCATCAGCTTTATCTGGCTGAAAGTGATCCACGAGCCGAACCAACATCCGGGCGTGAACAAGAAAGAGCTGGAGTACATTGCGGAAGGCGGGGCGCTGATCAACATGGATCAGAAAAGCCAAAAAGCAAAAGTCCCGTTGAGCCAGAAATGGGCGCAGATCAAGCAGCTTGTCGGTTCGCGCATGATGATTGGCATCTACCTGGGGCAGTATTGCATTAACGCCTTAACCTACTTCTTTATCACCTGGTTCCCGGTCTATCTGGTGCAGGCACGCGGTATGTCGATTCTGAAAGCAGGCTTTGTCGCCTCCGTACCGGCTATCTGCGGCTTTGTGGGGGGCGTACTGGGTGGGGTGATTTCCGACTGGCTGATGCGTCGTACCGGTTCGCTGAACATCGCCCGTAAAACGCCAATTGTGCTCGGCATGTTGCTTTCAATGACCATGGTGTTCTGTAACTACGTCAGCGCGGAGTGGATGATCATCGGCTTTATGGCGATGGCTTTCTTCGGGAAAGGGATTGGTGCGCTGGGCTGGGCAGTGATGGCGGATACCGCGCCAAAAGAGATCAGCGGCCTGAGCGGCGGTCTGTTTAACATGTTCGGCAACATCTCCGGGATTGTCACCCCGATTGCCATTGGCTACATCGTCGGGACCACGGGCTCATTCAACGGTGCGCTGATTTATGTGGGTGTGCACGCCCTGGTGGCGGTCCTGAGCTATCTGGTGCTGGTGGGTGATATCAAACGCATTGAACTCAAACCTGTAGCGGAGCGTGGCTGATGACAACACAATCGAGCCCGGTTATTACCGACATGAAGGTCATCCCGGTGGCCGGCCAGGACAGCATGCTGCTTAATATTGGCGGCGCGCATAACGCCTGGTTTACCCGCAATATCGTGGTGCTGACCGACAGCGCAGGGAACACCGGCGTTGGGGAAGCGCCGGGCGGTGAGGTAATTTTCCAGACGCTGTCAGACGCCATTCCGCAGGTGGTCGGCCAGGAGGTCGCCCGTCTGAATAAAGTGGTCCAGCGTGTTCACAAAGGCAACCAGTCGGCGGACTTTGACACCTTCGGCAAAGGCGCCTGGACGTTTGAGCTGCGCGTCAATGCTGTCGCCGCGCTGGAGGCCGCCCTGCTCGATTTGCTCGGTAAGGCGCTGAACGTTCCGGTCTGTGAACTGCTGGGGCCGGGCAAACAGCGTGACGCGGTGACGGTACTCGGCTATCTGTTTTATGTTGGCGATCGGCAAAAAACCGATCTGCCTTATCTGGCGCACTCGCCGGGCCACCATGAGTGGTATCACCTGCGTCACCAGGAGGCGCTCTCCAGTGACGCGGTGGTTCGGCTGGCCGAGGCGGCACAGGACCGCTACGGTTTTAAAGACTTCAAACTCAAAGGCGGGGTATTACCCGGCGAGCAGGAGATTGAAACCGCGCGTGCGCTCAAGAAACGTTTTCCGGATGCCCGCATTACCGTTGACCCTAACGGTGCCTGGCTGCTGGATGAGGCTATCGCCCTGTGCAAAGGACTGGGGGATGTCCTGACCTACGCGGAAGATCCGGTTGGGGCTGAACAAGGCTTCTCGGGTCGCGAGGTGATGGCGGAATTCCGACGTGCCACCGGTCGCTACGAACATGATCGCCACCAACTGGCGTGAAATGGGCCATGCGGTCATGCTGAATGCGATCGATATTCCGCTCGCAGACCCGCACTTCTGGACGCTTTCTGGCGCCGTGCGTGTGGCGCAGCTGTGTGATGACTGGGGGCTCACCTGGGGTTGTCACTCCAATAACCATTTCGATATTTCGCTGGCGATGTTTACCCACGTTGGCGCGGCGGCACCGGGTCACCCAACCGCTATCGACACACACTGGATTTGGCAGGAGGGTGAGGCCCGCCTGACGAAAAATCCGCTGGAAATTAAAAACGGCACCATCGCGGTACCGGATGCGCCGGGATTGGGCGTGGAGCTTGACTGGGATCAGGTCCACAAGGCGCATGAAGCGTATAAAAAACTGCCGGGCGGCGCGCGTAATGATGCCGGGCCGATGCAGTACCTGATCCCTGGCTGGACATTTGACCGTAAGCGCCCTGTTTTTGGACGTCACTGATAAAAGGATTGCACCATGAGCACTTTTACCACCCCTGTTGTTACTTCCATGCAGATCATTCCGGTTGCCGGCCATGACAGCATGCTGATGAACCTGAGCGGCGCACATGCGCCGTTTTTCACCCGCAATATTGTCATTATTAAAGATAACGCCGGGCATACCGGCGTGGGGGAAATCCCGGGCGGTGAGAAGATCCGCAAAACGCTTGAAGACGCCATCCCGCTGGTGGTGGGAAAAACGCTGGGCGAATATAAAAACGTCTTAAATACCGTGCGGAATACCTTTGCCGATCGCGATGCGGGTGGCCGTGGGCTGCAAACGTTTGATCTGCGCACCACCATCCACGTGGTGACCGGCATCGAAGCCGCCATGCTGGACCTGTTAGGTCAACACCTGGGGGTTAACGTTGCTTCCCTGCTGGGTGAGGGGCAGCAACGCAGCGAAGTGGAGATGTTGGGCTATCTGTTCTTTGTTGGCGACCGCAACCTGACGCCGTTGCCATATCAGAGCCAGCCGGACGAGCAATGTGACTGGTACCGACTCCGCCACGATGAAGCGATGACGCCGGATGCGGTGGTGCGCCTGGCAGAGGCCGCGTACGAAAAATATGGTTTTAATGATTTCAAACTGAAGGGCGGCGTGCTGGCCGGGGAAGAAGAGGCGGAAGCTATCTCAGCCCTGGCTAAACGATTCCCGCAGGCGCGCGTCACGCTGGATCCGAACGGGGCCTGGTCGCTTGATGAGGCGATCGCCATCGGCAAGCAGCTGAAAGGCGTGCTGGCCTACGCGGAGGATCCGTGCGGGGCAGAACAAGGTTTCTCTGGCCGTGAAGTGATGGCGGAGTTCCGCCGCGCCACCGGTTTACCTACCGCGACCAACATGATCGCCACCGACTGGCGTCAGATGGGGCACACTTTGTCCCTGCAGTCTGTCGATATTCCGCTGGCGGACCCGCATTTCTGGACGATGCAGGGCTCTGTACGTGTGGCGCAGATGTGCCATGAGTTCGGTCTGACCTGGGGCTCGCACTCCAATAACCACTTTGATATCTCGCTGGCGATGTTCACCCACGTGGCCGCTGCCGCGCCGGGCACGATCACCGCGATCGACACCCACTGGATCTGGCAGGAAGGCAATCAGCGTCTGACGAAAGCGCCGTTTGAAATCAAAGGGGGGATGGTGCAGGTCCCGTCCACACCGGGTCTGGGCGTGGAGCTGGATATGGATCAGGTGATGAAAGCCCACGAGCTGTACCAGAAACATGGGCTGGGTGCGCGCGATGACGCGATGGCGATGCAGTATCTGATCCCAGAGTGGACATTCGACAATAAACGTCCGTGCATGGTACGATAAACGCATTGGGACCGCTCCCATGAGCGGTTCTTTACGTGGTGTATGCTTAACGTAACGACTATGCGTAAGGATGGCTTATGAAAATTGTTATCGCACCGGACTCGTATAAGGAAAGTTTGAGTGCGCTTGAGGTTGCGACAGCGATAGAGCAGGGTTTTCGCGAGATCTTTCCTGAGGCGGTTTACGTCAAACTGCCGGTCGCGGACGGCGGTGAAGGCACCGTCGAAGCGATGATCGCGGCAACGCAGGGACGCATTGTGCATGTTCCGGTGACCGGCCCTCTGGGCCATCGCGTGGAAGGGTTTTACGGGATATCCGGCGACGAGAAGAGCGCCTTTATCGAAATGGCGGCGGCCAGTGGTCTTGAGCTGGTTGCACCTTCGCAGCGCGATCCTCTGAAAACGACCTCCTGGGGCACGGGTGAACTTATCCGTCACGCGCTGGATGCGGGCGTTAAGCATATCATCATCGGCATCGGGGGCAGCGCCACCAATGATGGCGGTGCAGGAATGGTGCAGGCGCTGGGGGCCAGGCTGCTGGACGACCGTGAACAGCCGCTGGGGCAGGGCGGAGGCGAGCTGGGCAAACTTGCCCGTATCGACCTGAGCGGGCTGGACAAGCGTCTGGCCGAGTGCCGCATAGAAGTGGCCTGCGATGTGACGAATCCGCTTACCGGTAAGCTGGGCGCATCAGCGGTTTTTGGCCCGCAAAAGGGGGCCACACCCGAGATGATCATCACTCTGGACAATGCGCTTGCGCACTATGCGCGGATCATTGCCCGGGATCTTGATATGGATGTGCTCAACCTGGCGGGCGGCGGCGCGGCAGGTGGAATGGGGGCGGCGCTGTATGCCTTCTGCGGTGCGCAGCTGCGCCAGGGCATTGAGATCGTCACCGATGCGCTACATCTGGCTGACCAGATTGCCGATGCGGATTTGGTGATAACGGGTGAAGGTCGCATCGACAGCCAGACGATCCACGGCAAAGTGCCGGTTGGGGTGGCGAAGGTAGCTAAACGCTTCAACAAGCCGGTTATCGGGATTGCAGGCAGTCTGACGGCGGACGTTGGCGTCGTGCACGATCACGGCATCGATGCGGTGTTTAGCGTGATTTACACCATCTGCTCGCTGGAAGATGCGCTGGAAAATGCCAGCGAGAACGTCAGGATGGCCGCAAGAAATATCGCGGCGGTACTGAAACTCGGGCAGGGGATGTAGTTCTCCCTTACCCAGTGGGAGAGGGGTGAGGGTGTAGGCCCGGTAAGCGTCGCGCCACCGGGCATTTACCTCAGTTTCCTAACACCTTCATCGCTTCCCGCGTCACGTTATCCATCTCATCCAGCAGCTCAAGGAACTCCGGTTCCAGTTCAGATTCTGGTGTCCCTGCGCGTAGCTGCTGCTCCAGCAGCTGGCAGAGGTTTTTCAGGCGGGCCACGCCGCTGTAACCACAGCTACCGTGCAGCTTGTGGATAGCCTGCAGCAGCTCCTCCGGGTTTTCGCCCACCAGCTGTTCTTCTACCTTATTGCGAATTTCCGGCAGAAACGCGACCAGCATCTGTAGCATCTCGCGGGCTAAATCGGGTTTCCCCGCCGCCTGGCGTAACGCAAGCTGCCAGTCAAAGGTGGCGTTCTGATTCACGCTAATCTCAACTGGTTCTGCTGATAAGGTATACGTACCGCCGATATGCCCCGGCTTATAGCGCAGCAGCAGGTTATGCAGTTTCTCTTCGTCGATAGGCTTCGCCAGATAATCGTTCATTCCGGCGCCGAGCAGCTTCTCTTTCTGTCCGGCCATTGCATGCGCGGTCACGGCAATGACCGGCGTTTGCTGCTGATGAGGTAGCTGGCGAATAAGCTCGCAGGCGCGAATGCCATCCATACCCGGCATTTGAATATCCATCAGAATCAAATCGAACTGCATCTGTTTGGCCAGTTCAACCGCCTCAGCACCGCTGGTGCAGAGCTCAACATGCTGAACCTGATCCTCAAGCAGCACGCCAATCAGCTTCAGGTTTGCCGGGTTATCATCCACCGCCATCACGCTCATCGGCAGCCTCTGCTCGTCATTAACCAGCGCCACGGCATGCTCATTCAGGCGGCAGTAGGCCGTCAGGGCAGGCAACAAGCGTGTGGCGGTGAGCGGTTTAAGCAGACAGGCGGCCGCCCCGTCGTTTTTCAACTCTTCGGCATTGATTTGCGCATGGCACGGCAGCGCCAGCAGCAGGTAGTCGGTCATTGATGCGGCTTTCGTCAGCCGTTCCTGCTGCATGGTGAGCTCCCCGGTAAAGGTGACCGGGATCCCCATCAGCAGGATGTCGTAATGCTCAACGGTAAGCGCAGAGAAGGTCGGGCTGTAGACCACCTCCAGCGGCGTGGTGCTTAAGATGTCCAGCGTGCACTGGGCCGCGGCGGCGTTCGGCTCCACGTAAGCGAGGCGCTTGCCTTTCAGGCAATCCGTCACCGGGCCGTCCGTCAGCACGTTCGGGTTGAGATTCAGGTTGATATGGAACCAGAACGTCGACCCCCGGTTTGGCTGGCTGTGGAAAGAGATATCGCCACCCATCTCTTTAACCAGTTTTTGCGTGATAACCAGCCCCAGGCCCGTACCACCGTGACGCCGTGAAATACTCGCATCCGCCTGACGAAACGCCTGGAACAGACGGGATTGATCCCGTTCGGGAATGCCAATGCCGGTATCGCGGATCTGAACTTCAATCTGTACTTTGTTATTACTGATGGCACGTTTTTCCACCAGAATGTCGATGTTGCCGCTTTCGGTAAATTTGATGGCATTACCGACAAGGTTGGTAATGACCTGCTGCAGGCGCAGCGGATCGCCGATGACGTTATCCGGCACGTCGTTTTTAATGTTCAGCGTCAGCTCAAGCCCTTTGTCGTGCGACGAATGCGCCAGCAGCGTAACCACCTCATCAAGCGTACTGCGCAGCGGGAACGGAATGCTCTCCAGAATCAGCTTGCCCGCTTCCAGCTTGGAGAAGTCCAGCACGTCATTAATGATCGCCAGCAGATTGTTAGCCGAACGTTCAATGGTGTGCAGGTGATCGCGCTGGGTGGGGTTAAGCTCGCTCTTCAGGGTCAGGCGGGTAAAGCCAATCACGCCATTGAGCGGCGTACGCAGCTCGTGTGACATATTGGCAAGGAACTCCGATTTAATTCGGGCTGCCTCCTGGGCACGCTTTTTCGCCAGATCCAGCTCGACGTTCTGAATCTCCATCTGCTCCAGCGTTTCGCGCAGATCCGAAGTGGCCTGATCCACGTTATGCTGCATCTCTTCGTGATACGCCGCCAGCGACATCGCCATCGAGTTGATGCCGTTTTTCAGCATGTCCAGTTCGCCCAGCATAAACCCTTCCACGCGGCTATCGAGCTGGCCACGGCGAATGCGGTCAACGGTGTTGACCATATTGCGGATGGGCCCGGTCACATCGCGCATCAGTCGCCAGCCGAAGATAAGCGCAATACCGATACAGAACAGCATCATCACGCCGGAGATAAAAATCTCTTTGTACTGCTGCAGTCGCACCGACTTGAGGTCCAGCTCCAGCGCCACATATCCGAGCATATTGCTGCTGGACTTGGCGTCGGATTGCGCGGACTCATCCGGCGAATAACTTTCCGAAATTATCGGCGTGCGCAGGATCATAATATCGCCCCGTCGCATCACCGTGAGATGGCGCGGGAACGGCGAACCGTCAGGAATTTTTAACGCTGCCGGATCAAGATGAAAATTAGAGGTGACGAACAGCCGGTTATGCTCGTCATAGACGGAGATCGCACGCACAATATCCGAATGGCGGCGATGCAACACACTGATTAACTGACCAATCGATTCGCGGTTTTGCAGGTTCATCCCGTATTCGCTGGACACGGCCAGCGGTTCGATGATGCTGGCTCCGGCATCTTCCAGCTGTCGCTGCAGGTCGTTATAGCGGTGCACAACGAAGAAGATGCTCAGCAGCAAACCGATGAGAACGGTGGGGGCGAGGATCAAAATCATCATGCGCGCGCGCAGGCTGTAGTTGGTCATGGCGTTCCGTTATGGGACAATTAAGATAATTATGTATATTTGAGAAAATTCCCGGCGATGGCGCAATTCTACTCTGCAAAGCGACGCGTGACGACGCGTCAGATCATCACTGTCGAAGCCACGGACCTTGACCCTTTTGGTCAGGGCGTCGCGCATCACAATGGTAAGACACTGTTTATAACAGGTTTGCTGCCCACAGAACGAGCAGAAATTACGCTGACGGAAGATAAACGCCAGTACGCACGCGGGAAGGTGAAGCGCCGTCTGACCACCAGCCCGGAGCGCACAGAGCCACGCTGCCCGCATTTTGGCGTCTGCGGAGGCTGCCAGCAACAACATGCCAGCGTAGTTTTACAGCAAAAAAGTAAGAGTAATGCCCTGGCACGCCTGCTCAGGCATGACGTTGACGACATCATTGCCGACCAACCCTGGGGCTATCGTCGTCGCGCGCGGCTGAGCCTAAGCTATCAGCCCAAAAACGAGCGGCTGGAGATGGGGTTTCGCAAAGCGGGCTCCAGCGATATCGTCGATATCAGGCAGTGCCCCATTTTGGTGCCCCGTCTTGAGGCATTGCTCCCGGACGTGCACGCATGCCTGTCCGGGCTGGACAGTGTTCGCCACCTCGGGCATGTGGAACTGGTCCTGGCAAACAATGGTCCGCTGATGGTGCTGCGCCATACCGCGCCGCTGTCCAAAAAAGACCGCGAAAAACTGGAACGCTTTTCGCATTCCCACGAGCTGGCGCTTTTTCTCGCCCCACAAAGCGAGATACTGGAGCAGGTTACAGGTGACGCGCCCTGGTATGCGTCAAACGGACTACGCTTAACGTTCAGTCCGCGGGATTTCATCCAGGTTAATGACGGCGTCAATCAGCAGATGATCGAAACCGCGCTGACGTGGCTGGATGTCCAGCCGACCGACCGCGTGCTTGATCTCTTCTGCGGCATGGGCAATTTCACGCTGCCGCTGGCCCGTAAAGCGGCGAGTGTTGTGGGGGTAGAAGGCGTCGACGCGCTGGTGGCGAAAGGCCAGGAGAATGCGCAACAGAACGGCTTGCAAAATGTGACATTCTTTCATCAAAATCTGGAGGAAGATGTCACGCAGCAGCCCTGGGCAAAACAGGGCTTTGACAAAATCCTGCTCGACCCGGCACGGGCAGGCGCACCGGGCGTGATGCAGCATATAATTAAACTCGCCCCGAAACGCGTGGTCTACGTTTCCTGTAACCCGGCAACGCTTGCCCGGGATAGCGAGGCATTACTCAGCGCGGGTTACCAGATTCAGCGTCTGGCAATGCTGGACATGTTCCCGCACACTGGGCATCTGGAATCAATGGTGTTGTTCGAGCACATCTAATTAGTTTGGCTTGTCGACTTCGACAGGCCCTGGTCCCTAAAGGAGAGGACGATGGTTGCGGTAAGAAGTGCACATCTTAATAAAGCTGGTGAGTTTGACCCTCAAAAATGGATCGCAAGTCTGGGAATTTCCAGCCAGCAGTCGTGTGAACGCTTAACCGAAACCTGGGCCTATTGTCAGCGCACCACGCTGGGGCATCCGGACGCCGAGCTGCTGCTGTGGCGCGGCGTGGAGATGGTCGAAATCTTATCCATGCTCAATATGGATATCGAAACGCTGCAGGCCGCGCTTCTGTTCCCGCTTGCCGATGCGGATGTCGTCACGGAAGACGTGCTGCGTGAAAGCGTCGGAAAATCGGTCGTGGCGCTGATCCACGGTGTCCGCGATATGGCGGCCATTCGTCAGCTCAAAGCCGCGCACACCGATTCCGTCTCCTCTGAACAGGTCGATAACGTTCGCCGGATGCTGCTGGCCATGGTGGATGATTTCCGCTGCGTGGTGATCAAGCTTGCCGAGCGTATCGCCCACCTGCGTGAAGTGAAGGACGCGCCGGAAGATGAGCGCGTACTCGCCGCCAAAGAGTGTACAAACATCTATGCGCCGCTGGCGAACCGCTTAGGCATTGGTCAGCTCAAATGGGAGCTGGAAGACTACTGCTTCCGTTACCTGCACCCGGCGGAATATAAGCGCATTGCGAAACTGCTGCATGAACGCCGTATCGACCGCGAACACTATATTGAAGAATTTGTCAGCGGGTTGCGCCAGTCGATGAAGGAAGAGAACGTCCGCGCCGAAGTGTACGGTCGGCCAAAGCATATCTACAGCATCTGGCGCAAAATGCAGAAGAAACACCTCGCCTTTGACGAGCTGTTCGACGTGCGTGCCGTGCGTATTGTGGCGGAGCGTCTGCAGGACTGTTACGCCGCACTGGGGATCGTGCACACGCACTTCCGCCATCTGCCGGATGAGTTCGATGACTATGTCGCCAACCCGAAACCTAACGGCTACCAGTCTATTCATACCGTGGTGCTGGGCCCCGGCGGTAAAACGGTTGAAATTCAGATCCGTACCAAACAGATGCACGAAGACGCCGAGCTGGGTGTCGCCGCGCACTGGAAATACAAAGAGGGCACCTCGGGCGGAGCGCGCACCGGTCACGAAGACCGCATTGCCTGGCTGCGTAAGCTGATTGCGTGGCAGGAAGAGATGGCCGACTCCGGCGAGATGCTCGACGAAGTGCGCAGCCAGGTCTTCGACGACCGGGTGTACGTCTTTACGCCGAAAGGGGACGTTGTCGACCTGCCTGCCGGGTCAACGCCGCTCGACTTTGCCTATCACATCCACAGCGATGTCGGGCACCGCTGCATTGGTGCGAAAATCGGCGGGCGCATTGTGCCGTTTACCTACCAGCTGCAGATGGGCGATCAGATTGAAATCATCACCCAGAAGCAGCCAAACCCGAGCCGTGACTGGCTGAACCCGAACCTGGGGTATGTCACCACCAGCCGCGGACGCTCCAAAATTCACGCCTGGTTCCGTAAACAGGATCGTGACAAGAACATCCTTGCCGGTCGCCAGATCCTGGATGACGAGCTGGAGCATATAGGCATCAGCCTGAAAGAGGCGGAGAAGTTCCTGCTGCCGCGTTACAACTTTAATGAGCTCGATGAGCTGTTAGCGGCCATTGGCGGCGGCGATATTCGTCTCAACCAGATGGTGAATTTCCTGCAGGCGCAGTTCAACAAGCCAAGTGCGGCAGAGCAGGATGCGGCGGCGCTGAAACAGTTGCAGCAGAAAACCTACGCCCCGCAGCAGCGCAGCAAAGACAATGGCCGCGTGGTGGTGGAAGGCGTCGGCAATCTGATGCACCACATCGCCCGCTGCTGCCAGCCTATCCCGGGGGACGACATCGTCGGCTTTATCACCCAGGGGCGCGGGATTTCGATTCACCGCTCAGACTGTGACCAGCTTGCTGAGCTGCAGTCGCATGCGCCGGAACGCATCGTTGAAGCCGTCTGGGGTGAAAGCTACTCTGCCGGCTACTCGCTGGTGGTGCGCGTCACCGCCAACGATCGCAGTGGACTGCTGCGCGACATTACGACCATTCTTGCCAATGAGAAGGTCAACGTGCTGGGCGTTGCCAGCCGCAGCGATACCCGCGAGCAGCTTGCCACCATCGATATGACCATCGAAATCTACAACCTGCAGGTGCTGGGCCGCGTGCTTGGCAAACTGAACCAGGTCCCGGATGTGATTGACGCGCGTCGTCTCCACGGCGGTTAAACATCCTCTTCTGTAAGCCGGGTAAGGCAACGCTGCCACCCGGCATTTTTTCATCAGGACAGAACTATGACTCAAATCGACCGCCTGCTCGGCATCATGAAACGCCTGCGCGACCCGGAAAACGGCTGCCCGTGGGATAAAGAGCAGACTTTCGCGACTATCGCCCCGTACACCCTCGAAGAGACCTATGAAGTACTGGACGCCATTTCACGTGAGGACTTTGACGACCTACGCGGCGAACTCGGTGACCTGCTGTTCCAGGTGGTGTTCTATGCGCAGATGGCGCAGGAAGAGGGACGTTTTAATTTTAACGATATCTGCGCCGCCATTAGCGACAAGCTTGAGCGCCGCCATCCGCATATCTTTGGCGATGCCACGGCGGGCAACAGCGCGGAAGTGCTGGCGCGCTGGGAGCAGATTAAAAGCGCCGAGCGGGCTGAAAAATCCCAACACTCCGCGCTGGATGACATCCCGCTGGGTCTGCCCGCCCTGATGCGTGCCCATAAGATCCAAAAACGCTGCTCGGCAGTAGGGTTTGACTGGCACTCGCTTGGCCCGGTACTGGACAAAGTCCATGAAGAAATCGACGAAGTGATGCACGAAGCGCAGCAGGCCGTGGTGGATGAAGCAAAGCTTGAAGAAGAGATGGGCGATTTGCTGTTCGCCGCCGTCAACCTTTCGCGCCACCTGGGTGTAAAAGCGGAAACGGCCCTGCAAAAAGCCAACCTTAAGTTCGAACGACGCTTTCGCGAAGTCGAGCGCATTGTGGCCTCGCGCGGCCTGGAAATGACCGGAATTGACCTCGATGTGATGGAAGAAGTCTGGCAGGAAGTAAAACGCCAGGAATCTGATCTCTAACGGAATTTTGCGATCAAGTGCAATTTGTGTGATTTTTTAAATGACAAGCGCTTGATTTGCGTCAAAAACATTTACCCAAAAGGGGCTATTTTCTCACTCCTTATGTTTGTCATGGCCTGGAATGGAGACGGAGAATGAAAGTTTGTGGCGCTCGCCGTGTTCGGGTATACTACTTTCCCGTCCTGGTTATTCCATCGTTTCACCCTAACTTCTCAGGTTCAGCATGACAACGAACTATATTTTTGTGACCGGCGGGGTCGTATCCTCTCTGGGTAAAGGCATTGCCGCAGCCTCCCTCGCAGCCATTCTTGAAGCCCGTGGCCTCAATGTGACCATGATGAAACTGGATCCGTACATCAACGTCGATCCTGGCACCATGAGCCCAATCCAACACGGGGAAGTGTTCGTTACTGAAGACGGCGCTGAAACCGATCTGGATCTTGGCCACTACGAGCGTTTCATTCGCACCAAAATGACCCGTCGTAATAACTTCACGACTGGCCGTATCTACTCCGACGTTCTGCGTAAAGAACGCCGTGGTGATTATCTGGGTGCAACCGTACAGGTTATCCCGCACATCACTAACGCTATCAAAGAACGCATCATTGCGGGTGGCGAAGGCCACGACGTGGTGCTGGTTGAAATCGGCGGTACCGTGGGTGATATCGAATCCCTGCCGTTCCTGGAAGCGATTCGCCAGCTGGCGGTTGATATCGGTCGTGAACACGCGCTGTTCATGCACCTGACGCTGGTGCCTTACATGGCAGCCGCAGGTGAAGTGAAAACCAAACCGACTCAGCACTCCGTGAAAGAGCTGCTCTCCATTGGTATTCAGCCTGACATTCTGGTTTGCCGCTCCGATCGCGCGGTTCCGGCGAACGAACGTGCGAAAATTGCATTGTTCTGTAACGTGCCTGAAAAAGCCGTTATTTCAATGAAAGATGTCGATTCCATTTATAAAATCCCGGGCCTGTTGAAATCACAGGGCCTGGACGATTATATTTGTAAACGATTCAGCTTGAACTGTCCGGAAGCTAACCTGTCTGAATGGGAACAGGTTATTTATGAAGAAGCCAATCCGGCTGGTGAAGTGACTATTGGTATGGTCGGCAAGTACATCGAACTGCCGGATGCCTATAAGTCCGTTATCGAAGCGCTGAAACACGGTGGTCTGAAGAACCGCGTCTCCGTGAACATCAAGCTGATTGATTCGCAGGATGTTGAAACACGTGGCGTCGAAATTCTGAAAGATCTGGATGCGATTCTCATCCCTGGCGGCTTCGGCTACCGTGGTGTAGAAGGCAAGATCGCCACTGCACGCTATGCGCGTGAAAACAATATTCCATACCTCGGCATCTGCCTGGGTATGCAGGTTGCGCTGATCGAATTTGCGCGCAACGTAGCGGGAATGGAAAACGCGAACTCTACGGAATTTGTGCCAGACTGTAAGTACCCTGTAGTGGCGCTTATCACTGAATGGCGCGACGAAGACGGTAACGTCGAAGTCCGTACCGAGAAGAGCGATCTGGGTGGCACTATGCGTCTTGGCGCACAGGCCTGCCAGCTGTCTGACGATAGCGTGGTTCGTAAGCTGTATGGCGAACCGGTCATCACCGAGCGTCATCGTCACCGCTATGAAGTCAACAACATGTTGTTGAAACAAATTGAAGCTGCGGGTCTGCGTGTTGCGGGCCGCTCCGGGGATGATCAGTTAGTCGAGATCATCGAAGTGCCAAACCACCCGTGGTTTGTCGCCTGCCAATTCCACCCGGAATTTACTTCAACGCCACGTGACGGGCATCCGCTGTTCGCAGGTTTCGTGAAAGCCGCCAGCGAGTATCAGAAGCGTCAGGCGAAGTAAAAAAGTTAGAACGGCAACGCGTACCCCCGGTACGCGTTGTTTGTCTGGAGTTTTAGTTTAACTTGTACTGAGGAAAATCTAATGTCCAAAATCGTTAAAGTCATCGGTCGTGAAATCATCGACTCCCGTGGTAACCCGACCGTTGAAGCCGAAGTTCATCTGGAAGGTGGTTTCGTCGGTATGGCAGCTGCTCCATCAGGTGCTTCTACTGGTTCCCGCGAAGCGCTGGAACTGCGCGATGGCGACAAATCCCGTTTCATGGGCAAAGGCGTACTGAAAGCTGTTGGCGCTGTAAACGGTCCTATTGCTCAGGCAATCATTGGCAAAGACGCTAAAGACCAGGCTGGCATCGACAAGATCATGATCGATCTGGACGGTACTGAAAACAAATCTAACTTCGGTGCGAACGCAATCCTGGCGGTTTCCCTGGCGAACGCCAAAGCCGCTGCGGCAGCGAAAGGTATGCCACTGTTCGAGCACATCGCTGAACTGAACGGCACCCCAGGCAAATACTCCATGCCTGTACCAATGATGAACATCATCAACGGTGGTGAGCACGCAGACAACAACGTTGATATTCAGGAATTCATGATTCAGCCAGTTGGCGCGAAAACCCTGAAAGAAGCAGTACGTATGGGTTCTGAAGTGTTCCACAACCTGGCTAAAGTTCTGAAAGCAAAAGGTATGAACACGGCTGTGGGTGACGAAGGTGGCTACGCGCCAAACCTGGGTTCTAACGCAGAAGCACTGGCTGTTATCGCTGAAGCAGTAAAAGCCGCTGGCTATGAGCTGGGCAAAGACATCACTCTGGCGATGGACTGCGCAGCATCTGAATTCTACAAAGACGGTAAATACGTTCTGGCTGGCGAAGGCAACAAAGCGTTCACCTCTGAAGAGTTCACTCACTTCCTGGAAGACCTGACCAAACAGTACCCAATCGTTTCTATCGAAGACGGTCTGGACGAGTCTGACTGGGATGGTTTCGCATACCAGACTAAAGTACTGGGCGACAAAATCCAGCTGGTTGGTGACGATCTGTTCGTAACCAACACCAAGATCCTGAAAGAAGGCATCGAGAAAGGCATCGTTAACTCCATCCTGATCAAATTCAACCAGATCGGTTCTCTGACCGAAACTCTGGCTGCGATCAAAATGGCGAAAGACGCTGGCTACACCGCTGTTATCTCTCACCGTTCTGGCGAAACTGAAGACGCTACCATCGCTGACCTGGCTGTTGGTACCGCTGCTGGCCAGATCAAAACCGGTTCTATGAGCCGTTCTGACCGTGTTGCTAAATACAACCAGCTGATTCGTATCGAAGAAGCGCTGGGCGAAAAAGCACCTTACAACGGTCGTAAAGAGATCAAAGGCCAGGCATAATTGCTTAACCCTTAAAATGAAAATGCCAGTCGAAAGACTGGCATTTTTTTTGGTTATTTGAAATCAACCGCCATTTGCTCCGGGATGCTCAGCCCCCGGGTAGTTTGTACGCAGCGGGCAATATAGTCCGTAAAACGCGGCGGTTTAGGCATGCCCATACTGAGCAGCTTGTCGTTGCTGAAACGTACATTCAGCGTGGCAAAGGCCCCGTACAAGCGCATTGCTCTCAGCATCAGCCGTTCGTTGCAGGGGCCAAAAATATCCTTCAGCTCACGGCGCATTCTGACCAGCGTTTCGTAACTTACCTGGGCATACTTATCACCGACCGGGGCTTTCTCCAGCGCCTGTGCCATCGCATTATCAATATCTGCAAAGCGCACGCTGTTCTCTTCTCCGGCAGAAATATGTACCACTTCTCCCGGCTGCGCAGCGCTGTTAAGCAGCATCAGCAGTGCATCGGCGCAGTAATCCACCGGGACGACATCTATTTTGTCTTCCATTGAGCACATGAATTTTTGCAGCATTAGCCCCATGCTGAAGACCCAGAAAATACTGCTCGACGGCGTACAGCCATGACGGGTATGGCCGACCACGATGGACGGACGGGCGATGAGCAGCGGCAGGTTGGGGCAGTGCTGGCGCATCAGTTGTTCAATGGTGGATTTCGAATACGTATATTCCACCAGATGCTCAGCGTTCTCTCTGAACTCCGCGCTTTCGGCGACCAGCGAATCCTGCTCCGGCGTGCACGACATGGCTGTTCCCACATGCAGAAAGCGCTGTAAACCGACAACCTGATTCATGCGTCTGGCGAACGCCAGCGTCCCCTCCACATTCACTTTCCAGATCAGCGGATTGTTACCAAATGACGCGACGGCCGCGCAGTTAAGAACATGCGTCACCTGTTCCAGACGCGGGTCGTTCAGGAAGCCCTCCGGCTGGCTGAGATAGCCAATAAGGATATTCTCCTCGCTCAACGCGGCCAGCGTCTCCTCTGAAACCTTGAATTTACGCATGTTGTCCCGCACGCGTTCCAGCCCCTGTCGCGGGTCACTGGCGCGCGCAAGCAGCAGTAATTTTACTGAACTATTACTGGTAAGTATTTTTTCAAGTACTGCACCGCCCAGAAAACCAGTCACGCCTGTAATAAATAACATATTAATCTATCCGACATTCCGCAGCTAATTTAGGAATAAACTACCTCATAGAGTCTACCGAGTAA
>NZ_JACASJ010000060.1:0-30324 GCF_013391025.1 Enterobacter sp. SECR19-1250
GCGCTCCGGATGAATATGATGATCTCATATCAGGAACTTGTTCGCACCTTCCCTAGCATTACCGGACCAGCGTGCCTGTCGCAATTGCGGCAAGACAGGCCCACGTCTTCAGTATCGCTGGAATCAGGTACGCATTTTAGTCGAAAGAGCCTGCACGTCTGTTTTCCTGTCCAGCAGAGTCCGTTATCATGGTCCGTGAACGATTCATGATAAGAAACGCAGGCTGTCATGCGTTCCAATGAGAGAGTAAGAAACCTGACAATAAAAAAGATAACTCATTGAAATTGAAAAAAAATGGACACGCTAACCTAATGAGTACACTTGAAAATTTTGACGCCCATACCCCAATGATGCAGCAGTACCTGAAGCTGAAAGCGCAGCATCCGGAAATTCTGTTGTTTTACCGCATGGGCGATTTTTACGAGCTGTTTTATGACGATGCTAAACGGGCATCGCAGCTGCTCGACATCTCTCTGACCAAACGTGGCGCATCGGCAGGTGAACCCATCCCAATGGCAGGCATTCCGCATCATGCGGTAGAAAACTACCTGGCCAAGCTGGTGAATCAGGGCGAGTCGGTTGCCATCTGTGAGCAGATCGGCGATCCGGCCACCTCAAAAGGCCCGGTTGAACGCAAGGTCGTGCGTATCGTCACGCCAGGCACCATTAGCGACGAAGCCCTGCTCCAGGAGCGTCAGGATAACCTGCTGGCGGCCCTGTGGCAGGACGGCAAAGGGTTTGGTTACGCCACGCTGGATATCAGCTCCGGGCGTTTTCGTCTGAGCGAGCCGGCTGACCGGGAAACCATGGCAGCCGAGCTGCAACGCACCAACCCGGCGGAACTGCTGTATGCCGAAGATTTTGCCGAAATGGCGTTGATCGAAGGTCGTCGCGGCCTGCGCCGCCGTCCGCTGTGGGAATTTGAAATTGATACCGCTCGCCAGCAGCTCAACCTGCAGTTTGGCACCCGCGATCTGATTGGCTTTGGGGTGGAAAACGCCCCGCGTGGACTGTGCGCCGCGGGCTGCCTTTTACAGTATGTGAAAGACACGCAGCGCACCGCCCTGCCGCATATCCGCTCTATTACCATGGAGCGCCAGCAGGACAGCATCATTATGGATGCGGCCACGCGCCGGAATCTGGAGATCACCCAGAACCTGGCGGGTGGCGTTGAGAACACGCTGGCATCCGTCCTCGATAACACCGTGACGCCGATGGGCAGCCGCATGCTGAAGCGCTGGCTGCATATGCCCGTCCGCGATACGGATACGCTCGTTTGTCGTCAGCAGACCATTGCCGCGCTGCAGGATCGCTGCACCGAGCTGCAGCCTGTGCTGCGTCAGGTGGGCGATCTGGAACGTATTCTGGCTCGCCTGGCACTGCGCACGGCGCGGCCTCGCGACCTTGCACGAATGCGTCATGCCTTCCAGCAGTTGCCGGAACTGCGTGCTCAACTGAGCGACGTTGACAGCGCACCGGTTCAGAAACTGCGCGAAACCATGGGCGAGTTTGCTGAACTCCGCGATCTGCTGGAGCGCGCTATCATTGATGCGCCGCCAGTTCTGGTGCGCGACGGTGGCGTAATTGCCCCTGGCTACAACGAAGAGCTGGATGAATGGCGCGCGCTGGCTGACGGCGCAACGGATTACCTCGACAAGCTGGAGATCCGCGAGCGCGAACGTCTCGGGCTCGATACCCTGAAAGTCGGCTATAACGCAGTCCACGGTTACTATATTCAGATCAGCCGCGGGCAGAGCCATCTGGCGCCGATTCACTATGTGCGTCGCCAGACGTTGAAAAACGCTGAGCGCTACATCATTCCTGAGCTGAAAGAGTATGAGGACAAAGTTCTCACCTCGAAAGGCAAAGCGCTGGCCCTGGAAAAGCAGCTTTACGACGAGCTGTTCGACATGCTGATGCCACACCTGGCGGACCTGCAGTTAAGCGCTGGCGCGCTGGCGGAGCTGGATGTGCTGGTAAATCTGGCTGAGCGCGCTGAAACGCTGAACTATACCTGCCCGACCTTTACCGACAAGCCCGGCATTCGCATTACCGAAGGCCGCCACCCGGTGGTGGAGCAGGTACTGAACGAGCCGTTCATCGCTAACCCGCTGAGCCTGTCGCCGCAGCGAAGAATGCTGATCATTACCGGTCCGAACATGGGCGGTAAAAGTACCTATATGCGCCAGACGGCGCTTATCGCCCTGCTCGCCTACATCGGCAGCTACGTTCCGGCGCAGAAAGTGGAGATTGGCCCCATCGATCGTATCTTCACCCGCGTGGGTGCGGCGGACGATCTGGCCAGCGGCCGTTCCACCTTTATGGTCGAAATGACGGAAACCGCCAATATCCTGCACAACGCCACAGAACACAGCCTGGTGCTGATGGACGAAGTCGGACGCGGCACCTCAACCTACGACGGACTGTCGCTGGCATGGGCGTGTGCGGAAAACCTGGCGAATAAAATCAAGGCCATGACGCTGTTCGCGACGCACTACTTTGAACTGACGCAGTTGCCGGAGAAAATGGAGGGCGTGGCAAACGTCCACCTGGATGCGCTTGAGCATGGCGATACCATCGCCTTTATGCACACGGTGCAGGAGGGGGCCGCGAGCAAGAGCTATGGCCTGGCCGTCGCGGCACTGGCGGGTGTGCCTAAAGAGGTAATTAAACGCGCGCGTCAGAAACTGCGCGAGCTGGAAAGCCTGTCACCGAATGCGGCGGCCACCCAGATTGACGGTACACAGATGTCGCTGCTGGCACCTGCGGAAGAGACGTCACCCGCCGTTGAAGCGCTGGAGAATCTCGACCCGGATTCACTGACGCCGCGTCAGGCGCTGGAGTGGATTTATCGGCTGAAAAGTCTGGTTTAGTTTTCTGCGGTCTGTTTTGTCGGGTGGCGGCTTCGCCTTACCCGACCTACAAAACCCGTAGGCCCGGTAAGCGTAGCGCCACCGGGCAAAGGACCGCACGATGTTACCGCCCGGTAAGCGCAGTGCCACCGGGCTTTTTTTTACAGCAATGGCGGAATGGTCGGCACCTGCGGCGCCTCATCAATATCCTTCTGCGTCATGCGGAACGCTTCAGGGTAATGTTCGCGACTGGTACGACGCAGCGGCTCGGTATCGCGCCAGGTATACAGGCAATGCTGGCACTGATAAACCGTCCAGATCCCTTTCACCGGTGATGTGGCCATCACCTCAATTTGCTCATCGGCACAACGTGGACAAATCATCTTTTCCTCCTTATTGGCGTGCTGCCAGCATCGCAGTCAGCTTTTCAGCCCAGGCTTTGGTTTCAGGTAAATCCTGCACCGGCTGGCTGTAGTGACCGCGGTTATCCGGCGCAACAGGCGTGGTGGCATCAATAATCAGCTTGTCGGTGATGCCTGCCGGGCTGGACCCAGGATCAAGCTCAAGAACCGACATGTTCGGCAGTTGCACCAGATCCCCTGCCGGGTTCACTTTCGATGACAGCGCCCACATCACCTGCGGCAGGTTGAACGGATCGACATCTTCATCCACCATAATCACCATCTTCACATAGCCCAGGCCGTGCGGCGTGGTCATGGCGCGTAAACCGACCGCGCGGGCAAAACCACCGTAGCGTTTTTTGGTGGAGATGATCGCCAGCAGACCGTGGGTGTACATCGCGTTCACCGCCTGCACTTCAGGGAACTCCGCTTTCAGTTGCTGGTAAAGCGGCACACAGGTGGCTGGCCCCATCAGGTAGTCGATCTCGGTCCAGGGCATCCCGAGATAGAGGGATTCGAAAATCGGTTTGGTGCGGTACGAGACTTTATCAATACGGACCACCGTCATATTGCGTCCGCCCGAATAGTGCCCGGTAAACTCACCGAACGGCCCTTCAATTTCACGTTTACGGCCTTCAATCACCCCTTCCAGGATCACTTCAGACCCCCACGGCACATCGAAGCCGGTCAACGGCGCGGTCGCAATCGGGTACGGGCTTTCACGCAGCGCCCCGGCCATTTCATACTCGGACTGATCGTATTTCAGCGGCGTTGCGCCCATCAGGGTGATGATCGGATCGTTGCCCAACGTAATCGCAATCGGCAGGTCTTCACCACGCTCTTCGGCTTTATGCAGATGCAGGGCGATATCATGCATCGGCACCGGCTGCAGGCCGAGCTTACGTTTGCCCTTCACTTCCATGCGATAAATACCGACGTTCTGCTTGCCGAAATGGTCCGGGTCGAGCGGATCGCGCGAGACAACGCACGCTTTGTCGAGATAAAAACCGCCGTCCCCGTCGTTCAGGCGAAACAGCGGCAGGATGTCGAACAGGTTAATCTCCTCACCGTCCACCGTATTCTGCGCCCATGCGGGGTTGGCCCGGCGCTCCGGTGCGACCGGGAATTTATCCCAGCGGCGAATAAACTCATCGATTTGCTTTTTGACCGGGGTATTCGCCGGCAGCCCCATCGAAATGGCGTGGTTCTGCCAGGAGCCGATGGTGTTCATCACCACCCTGGCATCGGTAAACCCGCGAATGTTATCGAACCACAGCGCAGGCGCACCATCACCGATACGTCCCGTCGCGTTAGCGGCCGCCGCCAGATCCGGCTCCGCATTGACCTCTTCTTCAATTTTCAGCAGTTGCCCTTGCTCATCGAGCGCCTGCAGGAAGCTTCTCAAATCATCAAATGCCATCGTTATTCTCCTTTGAAAAATGTTTCGCCGCCTGCAGGCCGTTCCAGCGACGCGCCTTTTTGTGCTCCAGACCAAACTGGTCGAGCACGCGGGTCACGATATGCTGGGTGATATCATCGGCGGTTTGCGGGTGGTTGTAATACGCAGGCATGGGCGGCACCATCGCCACCCCCATGCGGGAAAGCGCGAGCATGTTCTCCAGATGAATGGTGCTGAGCGGCGTTTCACGCGGGACCAGCACCAGCTTGCGCCCCTCTTTCAGCACCACGTCTGCCGCACGGCCCACCAGCCCTTCGGCATAGCCCGCGCGGATACCCGCCAGCGTTTTCATGCTGCAGGGAATGACGATCATGCCGTCGGTACGAAACGAGCCGGAGGAGATGGTGGCAGCCTGATCGGCAGGACTGTGAACGACATCTGCCAGGGCGGCGACATCCTGCGCGGTATAAGGCGTTTCCAGCTCAATGGTGGTTTTCGCCCATTTCGACATCACCAGATGGGTTTCAACCTCTGGCATGTCCCGTAACGCCTGCAGTAAAGCCACACCCAGCGGAGCACCTGTTGCTCCCGTCATTCCCACGATCAATCTCATTCAGCACCTCAATTAATTTGTTCGCATACGAACATAATAACTACGTTACTCCCGGTGAGCTGAGCTGACAATATTGTTCGTACACGATCACACGTAATGCTAAAAACTGCTGCGTTAAAATCGCAGGCAATAGCGGCTATCATAGGGGGAGATTTTTTTCGTCGGAGTGTTCATGGAACTGAGACAAGAAGCGTTCCACCTGCTACGGCAGCTTTTTCAACAGCATACTGCCCACTGGCAACATGCTTTACCGGCGCTGACCAAGCCGCAATATGCGGTGATGCGATCTGTTTCTGAAAATCCGGGGATCGAGCAGGTCGCCCTGACGGAAGTTGCCGTGAGCACAAAAGCGACGCTGGCCGAAATGCTGAGCCGCATGGAATCGCGCGGGCTGGTGAAGCGCGAACACGATCCTGCGGATAAGCGCCGCCGGTTTGTCTTCCTCACGCCTGAAGGAGAAGCCCTGCTTGCAAGCTGTAAACCGGTCGGCAATGAGGTGGATGAGGCGTTTTTAGGGCGTCTCAGCCAGGACGAGCGGGAACAATTTACGACACTGATCAAAAAGATGATGCATGACTAGTTCACCCGGGCACGCATAAAATCAATAAATGTCCGAACCTTAGCTGGCACATGCTGGGCATCTGGATAAACGGCATAGATGCCCTGCTGAGCAAACGTGTATCCCGGTAAAAGCGATACCAGAACCCCCGAATTCAGTGCGTTTCGCACCAGCCACTCCGGCAGCAGCGCCACACCACATCCCGCATGCGCGAAAGCCATCAGCGCCTGGGCGCTATCTGCGTACAGGCGCGGGGCTTTTTTAATCTCAAAGGCAACCAGATTGCCATCTGCATCTTTTACCTGCCAGTGCAGCGGCGAAGGTAAACGCTCGTGAACGATCCACTCTGCCTGTGCCAGGTGTTCGAGAGATTCAACGGGATGGTTAGCCAGCCACCCGGGGGCGGCAACCGGCAGGATAGTAAAGTTTGAAATCAAGGCGGCGTGGTAGCGCGAATCAGCGAGTGTTCCCAGCCGGATGGCGACATCAAAGCGCTCCGAGATGAGATCGGCGTGCTGAGACGACGAAACATGACGAACGCGAAGCTCCGGATGCTGCTGGCTAAATTCGGCCAGCAAAGGCACAACCACCTGCGAACCGTATTCGGGCGTGGTGGTGATCCGCAATTCGCCGGTCAGGCCGGCATGGTTAGCGCGAACGTCATCCTGCAGGCGTTCAGCCTCCTGTAAAAGCCTGACGCTTCGCTGATGAAAAAGCACGCCCGCCTCGGTTAACGTCAGGCGACGGGTGGATCGCAACAGCAGCGTAACTCCCAGCTCATCTTCCAGCTGGCGAATATTGAAGCTGACCACGGCCTTTGTCAGCCCCATCGACTCTGCGGCGGCAGTAAAACTGCCCGCATCCGCTACCGCCACAAACATCGCCGTTCGCTGGAGATTCAGCATCGTTAACCTTCAAAATTGTCAAAATAGTTTTGACAGTATATCGCGAATTGTTGCGTTTATCGGCACCGGACAAGCCGATACGATACGCCCCCTCACCGGAGGATCCACCATGACGTATCGCAGCAAAGTCGCCGTAGTCTATCTGCTGGGCTTTTTTCTTGATTTGATCAACATGTTTATCGCCAGCGTCGCCTTTCCGGCAATGGCGCAGACCTATCACGCCACGCCCTCTGCACTCGCCTGGGTCAGTAACGGGTATATTGCCGGCCTGACGCTGGTGATCCCGTTCAGCAGTGCCCTGACGCGCCGCATCGGGGCAAAGCACGTCATCCTTCTCTCGCTGGTTCTCTTTAGCGTAGCCTCCACCGCGGCAGGCTTGTCTGCCACACTTGAAACTCTGATTGCCTGGCGGGTGCTGCAGGGCGTGGGCGGTGGCTTATTGATCCCCGTAGGGCAGGCGCTGACCTGGCAACAGTTTAAAGCGCATGAACGCGCCAGGCTCTCTTCCGCCGTCATGCTGGTTGCACTGCTTGCCCCCGCATGCTCACCTGCGTTAGGGGGCGTACTGGTTCAGGCGTTAAGCTGGCGGTGGGTATTTTTTGCTACCCTCCCGGTTGCTCTCCTGACCTTTGCGTTGGCCTGTCTGTGGCTTAAGCATGAAATGCCCGCGATGAAAGCAAACCGACTGCTGAACCTGAGTTTGATCGCCGATCCGCTTCTGCACGTTTCCATGATGGTTTATGTATGTGTCCCCGGCATGTTTATCGGAATAAACGTCACCGGCATGTTTTATCTGCAGAGCGTGGCCAACATGACGCCAGCCGCGACGGGCATGCTGATGCTGCCGTGGTCTCTGGCATCGTTTATAGCCATCACCGCAACGGGCCGTTACTTTAACCGTGTCGGCCCCCGACCTCTGTTGATCGCGGGTTGCCTGCTTCAGGCGTCAGGTATTCTGCTTTTGCTCTGCGTCAGTGCGACCACGGGCACGCTGCCGGCGATCGTTGCGTTTGCATTAATGGGCGCAGGAGGCAGTCTTTGCAGCAGTACGGCGCAGAGCAGCGCATTTCTGACAACGCATCGGGAAGAGGTGGCTGATGCCAGCGCGCTGTGGAATCTTAATCGTCAGCTGAGTTTTTTTGCGGGTGCCTTTCTGCTGGCACAGGTGCTGGATCTGGCCCAGAGGTATTTGCCCCCCGTCGCCGCGTGGCACGCGATGTTTCTGGTTGCTTCGGCCATCACCCTGGTGCCCGTCATCTCTGTATTTCGTCTTAACAACCCGCAGGTGCTTGCACAACTGCAACAGGAGAAACCATGACCCCTTTCGAACACGACATCATTGATATTCATATCGCACTGGAAAAGTGGCTGGGTGCCGGTGAAGGTAATATTGATGCCCTGCTCGCCCGTTTCCAGCCAAACTTTCTGATGGTTCCCCCGAGTGGGGCGCATTTAAACCATGACGCCCTTGTCAGTTTTCTGCACGCCCAGCGTGGAAGCCGACCCGGCCTTAAAATCATCATTGATGAGCTAGCCACGATTCAGTCATGGGATAACGGTGCGGTGCTTCATTACCGGGAGACGCAGACCCGCCCGGACCAGCCCGTCAACGTACGCTGGTCAACCGCGGTGCTCAATCGGGAAGGCGAGACGATCAGCTGGCGTCTGCTGCACGAAACGGCGCAGCCGTAAGAGATAAAAAAGGCCCGTCTCACGACGGGCCTTTTTTTGACGAAAGGTTGCTTATTCGCGGAACAGCGCTTCGATATTCAGACCTTGCCCCTGCAGAATTTCACGCAGGCGGCGCAGACCTTCAACCTGAATCTGACGAACACGTTCACGGGTCAGGCCAATTTCACGGCCGACGTCTTCCAGTGTCGCAGCTTCATACCCCAGTAAACCGAAACGACGTGCCAGCACTTCACGCTGTTTGGCGTTCAGTTCGAACAGCCATTTGACGATGCTCTGTTTCATGTCATCGTCCTGCGTGGTGTCTTCCGGGCCGTTGTCTTTTTCATCGGCCAGGATATCCAGCAGCGCTTTTTCGGAGTCGCCACCCAGCGGGGTGTCAACCGAGGTAATGCGCTCGTTGAGACGCAGCATGCGGCTTACGTCATCAACCGGTTTGTCGAGTTGCTCAGCAATCTCTTCTGCGCTTGGCTCGTGGTCCAGTTTATGGGACAACTCGCGCGCGGTACGCAGATAGACGTTCAACTCTTTGACGATGTGAATCGGCAGGCGAATCGTACGGGTTTGGTTCATAATAGCCCGTTCGATGGTCTGACGAATCCACCAGGTCGCGTAGGTGGAGAAGCGGAACCCACGTTCTGGGTCAAACTTCTCTACTGCGCGGATGAGACCTAAGTTGCCCTCTTCAATCAGATCCAGCAGAGCCAGACCACGATTACCGTAACGACGGGCAATTTTCACGACCAGACGCAAGTTACTTTCAATCATGCGACGGCGCGAGGCAACATCACCACGCAAAGCACGACGTGCGAAATAGACTTCTTCTTCGGCCGTTAACAGTGGGGAGTAACCAATCTCCCCAAGGTAAAGCTGAGTCGCGTCCAGTACACGCTGTGTGGCACCCTGCGATAACAGCTCTTCTTCAGCCAAATCGTTATCACTGGGTTCCTCTTCTACTAAGGCTTTTTCGTCAAAAGCCTCTGCTCCGTTCTCATCAAATTCCGCATCTTCATTTAAATCATGAACTTTCAGCGTATTCTGACTCATAAGGTGGCTCCTGCCCGTGATCCCTGAACGAGACACCCTGGCTGGCATGCCCCGTCAATTTATCGCTGCGGCAAGTACTGCAGCGGGTTTACGGATTTCCCTTTGTAACGAATTTCAAAATGCAAGCGTGTAGAACTGGTTCCGGTGCTACCCATGGTAGCGATTTTTTGCCCCGCCTTAACTTCTTGTTGTTCCCGGACCAGCATTGTGTCGTTATGGGCGTAGGCACTCAGGTAATCATCGTTGTGTTTGATGATAATAAGATTACCGTAACCGCGCAGAGCGTTACCGGCATACACAACGCGTCCGTCTGCGGTCGCGATGATAGCCTGTCCCTTACTTCCTGCGATATCGATCCCTTTGTTCCCTCCTTCGGAGGAAGAGAAGTTCTCGATAACCTTACCGTCAGTTGGCCAGCGCCAGGTTGAAATTGGCGAACTGGAACTCATACTGCTGGCAGTCGGTTCAGTAGAGCTAACCACAGGTGCCGTAGCCGGTGCTGTGACAACAGTCGCAGTCCCTTTATTATTCGGCAACATTTTGTTAGCAGTCTGATCACCTGAATCTTCAGAATACGTAATTACAGGTTGTGAAGCAACCACCGTGGTGGATTTTTGTGCAGGCTTAACGCTGTTATTTTGCGCGGTCACGTCGGCTGCAGAAACGGTATTGCCAGGCGTAAGCGGCGTACCCGTTGCGTTGCCCACCTGGAGCGTCTGCCCGACTTCCAGCGCATACGGTGCCTGGACGTTGTTGCGCTGCGCGAGGTCACGGAAATCGTTCCCGGTGATCCACGCGATATAGAACAGCGTATCGCCACGTTTCACGGTATAGGTGCTGCCGCCGGTATAGCTGCCTTTCGGAATGTTCCCATACTGACGGTTATACACTATGCGGCCATTTTGGGTCTGAACAGGTTGTTCGACTGGCTGAATCTGTGTTGGCTGTGTAACAGGATGTTGCACAGGCTGAATTTGTGGTGTTTGCTGCGGCGCAGCAGTGCCCATTTTAGGTGGCGGCGTGATCAACATTCCGCTGGACGTGTTACCGGAGCCGCTGTTTCCGCCAACAGAACTGACAGGCGCAGGTGCATTGTTAGAACTCGAACAGCCTGCCAGCCAGAGCGAAACCAGTGATAATGCCGCAACACGGCTGATGGTGAATTTAGGGCTTCCCGCGCTCATTTATCCCCCAGGAATGTGTTAACTACCAGTGACTTAAAATTAACCGTGATGGCACGACTCTTTCGCGCCACACCATACGCTGAATTTGCCTTAATAACCCTGGAAAATTCCGAGTCTTAGGCCAGTTCCCCCTTTACCAGAGGCACAAAGCGCACGGCTTCTACGGTATCGATAATAAACTCGTCGCCACGTCGACGAACGCGCTTTAACAGCTGCTGCTCATCGCCAACAGGCAATACAAGAATGCCCCCCTCATCCAGCTGCGACAACAGGGCCGCAGGGATCTCCGGTGGAGCCGCCGTCACGATGATTGCGTCAAACGGGGCGCGAGCCTGCCAACCCTGCCATCCATCACCGTGTCGTGTCGAAACATTGTGTAAATCAAGTTGTTTCAGGCGACGACGCGCCTGCCACTGTAAACCTTTGATCCGCTCAACCGAGCACACATGATGCACCAGATGCGCCAGAATCGCAGTCTGATACCCGGACCCGGTGCCAATCTCCAGCACGCGGGAGTCGGGGGTGAGCTCCAGCAGCTCCGTCATGCGCGCCACCATGTAGGGCTGCGAAATCGTCTGGCCCTGCCCGATGGGCAACGCCACGTTTTCCCACGCTTTGTGTTCAAACGCCTCATCTACAAATTTCTCACGCGGAACCTGGGCGAGCGCGTCAAGCACATGCTCGTCGCGGATCCCCTGTGCGCGAAGTTGTTCCAGAAGAGTTTGTACACGTTTGCTTACCATTGCGCGTTCACTCCTGCGCGATCAAGCCAGCCCGATACCACATCATGCGCGCTATACGCGGTTAAATCTACGTGCAGCGGCGTTACCGAGACATAGCCTTCATCCACAGCGGCAAAGTCGGTATCCGGCCCCGCATCGCACTTATCGCCGGGAGGGCCAATCCAGTAGAGCGTGTTGCCGCGCGGATCCTGCTGCGGGATGACCTGATCGGCCGGATGACGGCTTCCGCAACGCGTGACGCGAATGCCCTTGATTTCATTCAGCGGGAGATCCGGCACGTTGATGTTGAGGATGCGCCCGGTACGCAGCGGTTCACGGCTAAGTGCCCGCAGGATAGAACAGGTTACCGCTGCCGCCGTGTCGTAATGAGTGTGACCATTTAACGATACCGCCAGCGCCGGAAAGCCAAGATGACGGCCTTCCATTGCGGCCGCCACGGTACCAGAGTAGATAACGTCATCACCCAGATTCGGCCCGGCGTTAATCCCGGAAACGACGATATCCGGGCGCGGGCGCATCAGCGCATTCACCCCCAGAAAAACGCAGTCCGTTGGCGTGCCCATCTGCACAGCAATATCGCCATTCTCAAAAGCAAAGGTGCGAAGCGACGACTCCAGCGTCAATGAGTTAGACGCTCCACTGCGGTTACGATCGGGAGCCACGACCTGCACATCCGCAAATTCGCGAAGGTGTTTCGCCAGCGTCTGAATGCCTGGCGCATGGATCCCGTCATCGTTACTCAGCAATATTCGCATAATCACCCGACGTGTTGATAAGTTCCCTGACAACACTGGTGGCAAAACTACCTGCCGGCAGCCAGAAACGTAACTCAACGGTTACGTCATCCCACCAGTTCCAGCTTAACTGCTGCGGGTAGAGCAACATCGCCCGGCGTGCTGCTTCGACTTTTTCCCGCACCAGCAATGATTGTAATTCTTGCGCTTCGGCCACGGCTGCCTGCTCCGCGGCCAGCGCGTCACCCTGCGTTCCCCAGTCGCCCGTGCCGGGCAAGGCTGCGGTGATCATCAGCGTTTTAGCGTCCACGCGCGACTGAACATCGGCCATTTCTTCGGCCGTTGCCACAAACCAGCTACCGCGTCCCGCTAATTGTAGCGCATCGCCGACAACAACTTGATTCACGTCCGGTTTTTTCAGCCGTTCGCTTACGATCTGATTAAACAACGCACTGCGGGCCGCCGACAACCAAAAACTGCGTTTATTCCTGTCGCGCACCGGCGCATCGCTCTGCGCCCAGCGCAGTGCGCCCTGCAGGTTGCTGCCGCCGATGCCAAAACGCTGTGCGCCAAAGTAGTTAGGCACACCGCGTTCATTGATGGCCTGCAAGCGTTTTTCCACGTCGTCACGGCCGGTCACTTCACGCAGTACGAGGGTAAAGTTGTTACCTTTCAACGCCCCCAGACGCAGTTTGCGCTTGTGACGGGCGTACTCCAGCACCTTACAGCCCTCAAGCTCAAATTTGCTTAAATCAGGCATCGCATTGCCGGGAACGCGCGCGCAAAGCCACTGTTCGGTGACCGCGTGTTTGTCTTTCTGCCCGGCGAAGCTCACTTCACGGGCATGGATTTTCAGGAATTTAGCCAGCGCATCGGCCACAAAGCGGGTATTGCAGCCATTTTTTAGGATGCGCACCAGGATATGCTCGCCTTCGCCGTCCGGCTCAAAGCCCAAATCTTCCACGACCACGAAATCTTCGGGGCTGGCTTTCAGCAGCCCACTCACCTGCGGTTTACCGTGCAGGTAGGTCAGGTTGTCAAAATCGGTCATTTGCTCGCCTTCACCAGCAGCGCCACGGCTTCGCAGGCGATGCCTTCGCCGCGACCGGTAAAGCCCAGTTTCTCCGTGGTGGTCGCTTTGACGTTGACGTCATCCATATGGCAGCCCAGATCTTCAGCGATAAATACGCGCATCTGAGGAATATGCGGCAGCATTTTAGGGGCCTGAGCGATGATCGTCACATCGACGTTACCCAGGGTGTAGCCCTTCGCCTGAATACGGCGCCAGGCTTCACGCAACAGCGCACGGCTGTCTGCGCCTTTAAACGCCGGATCGGTGTCCGGGAACAGCTTGCCGATATCGCCCAGCGCAGCCGCGCCCAGTAAGGCGTCAGTTAAGGCGTGTAGTGCCACGTCGCCATCAGAATGCGCCAGCAGCCCTTTTTCATAAGGAATGCGCACGCCGCCAATGATAATTGGGCCAACGCCTCCAAAGGCGTGTACATCAAAACCGTGTCCAATTCGCATTATGCCTTCTCCTGATGGGTCGAACGGGTAAGATAAAATTCCGCGAGCTGTAAATCTTCCGGGCGCGTCACTTTTATATTATCAGCGCGCCCTTCAACAAGCGTTGGGTGGAAACCGCAATACTCCAGCGCAGAGGCTTCGTCGGTGATGGTCGCACCTTCTTTAAGCGCGCGCGTTAAGCAGTCGTGGAGTAATTCGCGGGGGAAAAATTGTGGCGTCAGCGCGTGCCAGAGATCGACGCGCTCAACGGTATGCGCGATAGCCTGTTTGCCAGGCTCGGCACGCTTCATGGTGTCGCGTACCGGCGCGGCCAGAATGCCACCGACTTTACTGGTTTCACTCAGCGCCAGCAGGCGCGCAAGATCGTCCTGATGCAGGCACGGGCGCGCAGCGTCGTGGACCAGCACCCACTGGGCATCGCCAGCGGCCTGGATGCCCGCCAGCACGGAATCGGCGCGCTCGGCACCGCCATCAACGACGGTGATCTGCGGATGAGCAGCCAGCGGTAACTGTGCGAACCGGGCATCGCCCGGACTGATGGCGATGATGACACGCGTCACTCGGGGGTGCGCCAGCAGCGCCGCCACGGCATGTTCGAGGATCGTTTTATCGCCAATAGAGAGGTATTGCTTGGGACATTCTGTCTGCATGCGCCGGCCAAAACCCGCGGCCGGCACCACGGCGCATACGCCCGAAAAAGTCACTGCCATGTCGTAATCCTGGGCCTGATTATCGATTGTTTTGTGCTGAGCCCTGATTGCGTTTAGACGCATCCGGAACCAGACGATAAAAGGTTTCGCCCGGTTTAGTCATACTGAGTTCATTGCGTGCGCGTTCCTCAATCGCCTCCTGCCCGCCATTGAGGTCATCAATTTCAGCAAAGAGTTGATCGTTTCGCGCCTTAAGTTTGGCGTTAGTTGCCTGCTGAGCCGCGACGTCATCGCTTACCCGGCTATAGTCGTGCAGTCCGTTTTTACCGAACCACAGCGAATATTGCAGCCAGACCAGCAGAGCCAGCAACAGCAGCGTTAGTTTACCCATCCTGCCCCCTGAAAAACGGCATCTTCATCCCACAACGCCCCCGGCGCTCTATGCCGGAGTAACAGAGATGCCGCAACATCGCGGGCAAATGTACCACATTTTTTCCGCAGAATCGCCCTGCTCAATATCGTCACACAGTTGGTTACGGTTTGAATTATGGCTGAAGTTAGCCCATGAGCCACAAAAATAACAGACCAAACATCAGGACCACCGTCACAATCGTGACAACGGTGCTGTACAGCAGTTTGCCGTTAAGCAGTGAATGCAGGGCGATGCCGACGACAACCGCCACGGGCATCAGCGCCAGGAAGAAGGGCCAGGTGTAGAGAAAGAAGAACAGCGTGTTACCGCCGTAGATGAGAAACGGGATGCCCAGCGCCAGCAACCACGAGACGAAGCCGACGAAGGCCCCGGGAAAGGACCAGGTCGTCTCGTCGTCGGTCGCTATCGGATCCGACCCGGTGGTAATCATGTAGTTTTCACTGTTGCGCATAGCTAATCCTGTGACCGTGACTCATCGTTCGGGAAGACAGCTCCCGAACGATACCGTCTCAGGATCTGATAATATCGTCCCGTCTGAGCAGGTCTAATAATTGGCTTACTAAATTTGTTACCAATTGTTGACCTTCCAGGTGGATCTCAGGGGATTCAGGCGCTTCGTAGACCGAGTCGATGCCGGTGAAGTTTCGCAGCTCACCCGCGCGGGCTTTTTTGTACAGCCCTTTCGGATCGCGCGCTTCGCAGATTTCCAGCGGCGTATCGACAAACACCTCGATAAATCGATCCTGACCGACGCGCTCGCGTACCATCTGCCGCTCGGCGCGGTGAGGCGAGATAAACGCGGTCAGCACCACCAGCCCGGCATCCGCCATCAGGCTGGCCACTTCCCCAACCCGACGGATATTCTCCTTGCGGGCTTCATCGCTAAACCCTAAATCACTGCACAGGCCGTGACGCACGTTGTCGCCATCCAGCAGGTAGGTACTCACCCCCTGCTGATGCAGCGCCTCTTCCAGCGCGCCCGCGACCGTCGATTTACCGGAGCCGGACAGCCCGGTAAACCACAGCACAACCCCACGGTGGCCGTGGAGTTGCTCCCGCTGAGCGACGGTAACCGGATGAGGATGCCAGACGACGTTCTCATCATGGGCGGCCATTACTTGCCTCCCAGCAGATCGCGTGCACCCCAGTGCGGGAAGTGCTTACGCACCAGCGCATTCAGTTCAAGCTCAAAGGCGCTGAATTCAGACACCGCTGCCGCCTGTTGATTAGGCTCGCGCACCATGCCTGCACCAACGGTAACGTTGGTCAGGCGATCGATAAAGATAAGTCCACCCGTTACCGGATTTTGCTGATATTTATCCAGCACCAGCGGCTCGTCAAAGGTGAGATCCACCAGGCCAATACCGTTCAGCGGCAGTTCGCTCACTTCACGCTGGGTCAGATTGTTGATGTCCACCTGGAACTGGATACCGTCCACGCGGGCGCGGGTTTTCTTACCGGCAATTTTGATGTCGTAGCTTTGGCCTGCGGTCAGCGGCTGTTCAGCCATCCACACCACATCCACGGCAGCACCCTGCACCGCAGCCAGCGTTTCCTGCGCATCCACCAGTAGATCGCCGCGGCTGATATCAATCTCATCTTTCAGCACCAGCGTCACCGCTTCACCGGCACCCGCTTCCTGCAGATCGCCATCAAATGTGACTATACGGGCAATGGACGACTCCACACCCGACGGCAGCACTTTGACGCGCTGCCCCACCGTGACGGTGCCCGAGGCAAGGGTGCCGGAGAAGCCGCGAAAATCGAGGTTCGGGCGGTTCACATACTGCACCGGGAAGCGCATTGGCTGGGTATCCACCACGCGCTGAATTTCAACCGTCTCCAGCACTTCCAGCAGCGTCGGGCCGCTGTACCACGGCATGTTGGCGCTCCGGGAGGCAACGTTATCCCCTTCCAGCGCCGAGAGCGGCACAAAGCGAATATCAAGGTTACCCGGCAACTGTTCAGCAAAGGTCAGGTAGCTCTGGCGGATCTCCTCGAAGGTCTCTTCGCTGAAGTTCACCAGATCCATTTTATTCACCGCCACCACCAGGTGTTTGATCCCCAGCAGCGTGGAGATGAAGCTGTGACGACGGGTTTGATCAAGCACGCCTTTACGGGCGTCGATCAGCAGGATCGCCAGCTCACAGGTTGATGCACCGGTGGCCATGTTGCGGGTGTACTGCTCATGCCCCGGCGTGTCGGCAATAATAAATTTGCGTTTCTCGGTGGAGAAATAGCGGTACGCAACATCAATAGTGATGCCCTGCTCGCGCTCCGCCTGCAGGCCGTCCACCAAAAGCGCCAGGTCGAGCTTTTCGCCCTGAGTACCATGACGTTTGCTGTCGTTATGCAGGGAAGAGAGCTGGTCTTCATAGATCTGACGCGTGTCGTGCAGCAGGCGACCAATCAGCGTGCTTTTACCGTCATCAACGCTACCGCAGGTCAGAAAGCGCAGCAGGCTCTTGTGTTGTTGTGCGTGCAGGTATGCTTCTACGCCGCCTTCGTTGGCAATTTGTTGGGCAATCGTGGTGTTCATGGCGGCTCCTTAGAAATAACCCTGACGTTTCTTCAGCTCCATCGAGCCTGCCTGGTCGCGGTCAATGACGCGCCCCTGTCGCTCGCTGGTGGTCGATACCAGCATCTCTTCGATGATTTCTGGCAGCGTTTGCGCGTTGGACTCCACCGCGCCGGTCAGCGGCCAGCAACCAAGAGTACGGAAACGCACCATCTGTTTTTTGATCACTTCGCCCGGCTGTAAATCAATGCGATCGTCGTCGATCATCATCAGCATGCCGTCGCGCTCCAGCACCGGGCGCTCAGCCGCCAGGTAAAGCGGAACGATCTCGATATTTTCCAGATAGATGTACTGCCAGATATCCAGCTCGGTCCAGTTGGAGAGCGGGAAGACGCGAATGCTTTCGCCTTTGTTGATCTGGCCGTTGTAGTTGTGCCACAGCTCAGGACGCTGGTTTTTCGGATCCCAGCGGTGGAAGCGGTCGCGGAAGGAGTAAATACGCTCTTTGGCGCGGGATTTCTCCTCGTCACGGCGCGCACCGCCGAAAGCGGCGTCAAAACCGTACTTGTTCAGCGCCTGCTTCAGCCCTTCGGTTTTCATGATGTCGGTGTGTTTGGCGCTGCCGTGAACAAACGGGTTAATGCCCATCGCCACCCCTTCCGGGTTTTTATGCACCAGCAGCTCACAGCCATAGGCTTTGGCGGTACGGTCGCGGAACTCATACATCTCACGGAATTTCCAGCCGGTATCCACGTGCAGCAGCGGGAACGGCAGCGTACCCGGATAAAACGCTTTACGCGCCAGATGCAGCATCACGCTGGAATCTTTGCCGATGGAGTACATCATCACCGGGTTAGAGAACTCGGCGGCCACTTCGCGGATAATATGGATACTTTCCGCTTCAAGCTGTCGCAGGTGAGTAAGTCGTTTTTGGTCCATAACCGTTCCTTAAGCCAGATTCACCACAGAGGAGCCAAACCCCTCTGAGTCTGTTGTATGTTGAAACCAGGCGAGCGTGCTGTGCAGCTGTACCACTTCGCCCACCACAATAAGCGCGGGCATCGGGGCGTCTTTCGCCAGGACTGCAAGGTCTTGTAGCGTACCGGTCACCACACGCTGATCGACGCGGGTACCGCGAGAAATCACGGCCACCGGCGTTGTCGCCTCGCGACCGTGCTGAATAAGTTGTTCACTGATGTCCGCCGCCTTCATGGTGCCCATATAGATGGCCAGCGTCTGTCGGCTCTGGGCGAGATGCGACCAGTCAAACGGCGTGCTGTCGGCCTTATAATGACCAGTCACAAAGGTCACGCTCTGGGCGTAATCGCGGTGCGTAAGCGGAATGCCAGCGTAGGCCGTTACCGCGGAGGCCGCCGTAATCCCCGGCACCACCTGGAACGGTACGCCCGCTTCGGCTGCCGCCTGCAGTTCTTCGCCACCGCGACCAAAGATGAACGGATCGCCCCCTTTAAGGCGCACCACGGTTTTGCCTGCTTTAGCTGCGGCAACCAGCATCTGATTGGTGTCGTGCTGCGGTACCGAGTGCTCGCCTGCGCGTTTACCCACGCAGATTTGCTCGGCATCGCGACGAATTAGCTCGCGCACACCGTCGGTGACCAGATGGTCATAGAACACCACGTCCGCGTCCTGCAGCACCTGCAGTCCGCGTAAAGTCAGTAACCCGGCATCACCCGGACCAGCACCTACCAGAATGATCTCGCCGCCCGTGCTGCCGGGGTTATCCAGCTCGTCTTCGAGGATTTTTTGCGCTGCCGTCTCATTACCGGCGTGCATCAGGCTGGCAAAGCGGCCACGGAATACCCGCTCCCAGAAGCGACGGCGTTCCGTTACGCTGGTCAGGCGGGTTTTCAGATGGTTGCGCCAGTAGCTCGCTTTCTCTGCCATACGTCCGAGACTGGTGGGTAACAGCGCTTCAATCTTTTCCCGCAGCACGCGCGCCAGCACCGGTGCGGTACCGCCGGAGGAGATCGCCACCAGCAGCGGCGAGCGGTCGACAATCGACGGGAAGATAAACGAGCACAAAGGCTGGTCGTCGACCACGTTCACCAGGCGATAACGCGCCTGAGCGGCCTCGGAAACGCGTCGGTTGAGTTCGCGATCCTCCGTCGCTGCAATCACCAGCACCACGCTGTCGATTTGTGACTCGTCGAACTCCACTTCTGCGACAACCCGCACCTGCGCGCCCGCGCGCTGCAGAAACGCGATTTTGCGATCGGCAATTTCACCCGTACCCACAACCAGTACCGGTTTTTCTTTAATCGCAGCAAAAAGGGGCAGATAGTCCACAAGCAACAACTCACTAACAACGAGGAATAGAGGGACTATAGGGGGCGGCTTAGACCGAATGAAATTACGAATTGGAATGAGTAGTTACTCAATGGAATAACGCGATGAAAAAGCAAATATCAAAAAGTGCTTAACACGCGAAATTTCGGGCATTTAAGAGCAATTCAAATTGTGTATGGCCGATCACAGTTTCATACTAAGCGGGTTATAATTTTGCTCTGTTTTTAAGGACTCACTATGTTTTCCGCAATGCGCCACCGATACGTTGCCCTGGCGCTCGGCGTTTGCTTTATCCTTCCGGCTCAGGCAAAAAATCAACCGTATGGTGAAATCGCCAATATGCAGGCGCGGCATATTGCCACCGTTTTTCCCGGACGCATGACCGGCTCCCCTGCGGAAATGCTTTCCGCTGACTATCTTCGCCAGCAGTTTGCTGATATGGGCTACCAGAGCGATATCCGCTCGTTTCACAGCCGCTATATCTACACCTCACGAAATAAAACAAAAAACTGGCATAACGTGACCGGCAGTACCGTTATTGCGGCACATGAAGGTAGCGCGGCTGAGCAGATCATTATTATGGCGCACCTGGACACTTACGCGCCCATGAGCGACGCCGATACCGATAACAATCTGGGCGGGCTGACGCTGCAGGGGCTGGACGATAACGCGGCGGGTCTGGGCGTGATGCTTGAACTGGCCGAGCGAATGAAAAACATTCCGACAAAATACGGTATTCGCTTTGTGGCAACCAGCGGCGAAGAGGAAGGCAAACTCGGCGCGGAGAATTTCCTTAAGCGCATGAGCGCTGAGGAGAAGAAAAATACGCTGCTGGTGATTAACCTCGATAATTTAATCGTTGGCGATAAGCTCTATTTTAATAGCGGACAGAGTACGCCGGGTACCGTGCGTAAACTGACCCGTGACCGGGCGCTGGCAATTGCGCGCAGCCATGGCGTGTATGCCACGACCAATCCTGGCGGCAATCCGGCTTATCCGCGCGGAACGGGCTGCTGTAACGACGGTGAAGTGTTCGATAAAGCGGGCATCCCGGTGCTGTACGTCGAAGCCACCAACTGGGCGTTAGGCAAGAAAGATGGCTATCAGCAGCGGGCTAAAACGAAAGCCTTCCCGGACGGGACGAGCTGGCATAACGTGATGCTGGATAATCAGCAGCATATTGATAGCGCGCTGCCGCAACGCATTGAGCACCGCAGCCGCGATGTGGTGAAAGTAATGCTGCCGCTGGTGAAGGAGCTGGCGAAAGCGGGGAAAGCCTGAGGTCGTGCGGCCTGATGCCCTCACCCTAACCCTCTCCCACCGGGAGAGGGAGGAAAGATCATTACCCTTCGTGTAACCCGCACTCGCGCTTCAGCCCAAAGAATCGCGTCTCTTCTTCCGCCATTCCCGGTTCCCATTTGCGCGTGGTGTGGGTATCCCCCACGGACAGGTAGCCCTGATCCCACAGCGGATGGTATTTCAGCCCGTGCTTTTGCAGATACTGGTACACCGTACGGTTATCCCAGTCGATGATCGGCAGCACTTTAAACACGCCGCGCTGCACCGCCAGCACCGGCAGCGTGGCCCGGCTGCCGGACTGCTCGCGGCGAAGACCGGCAAACCAGGTTTGAGCGTTCAGCTCTTTCAGCGCACGGTTCATCGGCTCGACCTTGTTGATCTCATTGTATTTCTCAATGCCCTCAACGCCCTGCTCCCAGAGTTTGCCGTAGCGCGCCTCCTGCCAGGCCGCGCTCTGCTCCGCGCGGTACACTTTCAGGTTCAGCTTAAGCTTGTCCGTCAGCTCATCGATAAACTGGTAGGTTTCCGGGAACAGATAGCCGGTATCGGTGAGGATCACCGGAATATCCGGGCGGATCTGATTCACCAGATGCAAACTGACCGCCGCCTGAATGCCAAAGCTCGACGACAGCACGTAGTCACCCGGCAGGTTTTCCAGCGCCCACGCCACGCGCCCTTCGGCGTCCAGCTTTTCCAGTTGGACGTTGGTTTCTGCGAGTGCCAGAATGCGTTCGACTTTTGGCAATGCGTTAAGCGCGTTTAGATCGAGTACGGACATAATTACCTCTCGTGGTTACTCCCAGAAATCCCTTGCGGGATCGAGCACCGGGCGAATAATGCCCGCACGCACCGTAAAGTCGCCGAAGCCTTCACCCGCTTCGCGCTCTTTCGCCCAGCGCCCGACAAGCTCATTGATGGAATCGAGAATTTCTGGCTCAGTGATATTCTCGCGGAACATACGCGGAATACGCGTGCCGATACGGTTACCGCCCAGGTGCAGGTTATAGCGACCCGGCGCTTTCCCCACCAGCCCAAGCTCGGCCAGCATCGCGCGGCCACAGCCGTTCGGACAGCCGGTAACGCGCATAACAATATGCTCGTCCGGAATACCGTGTTTTTCCAGAATCGCTTCCACTTTGTCCGTAAATGACGGCAGGAAACGTTCCGCTTCCGCCATCGCCAGCGGACAGGTCGGGAACGACACGCAGGCCATCGAGTTTTCGCGCTGCGGTTTGACCGCATTCATCAACCCATGGTCACGCGCCAGCGCCTCAATTTTCGCCTTTTCACTTTCCGGCACACCAGCAATAATCAGGTTCTGGTTGGCGGTAATGCGGAACTCACCTTTGTGGATCTTCGCGATTTCCAGCAGGCCGGTTTTCAGCGGACGGCCCGGGTAATCCAGAATACGGCCGTTTTCGATAAACAGCGTCAGGTGCCATTTATTGTCGATGCCTTTTACCCAGCCGATGCGATCGCCGCGACCGGTGAATTCGTAAGGGCGGATCGGCTCAAATTTGATCCCCGCGCGACGCTCCACTTCCTCTTTGAACGTCTCAACGCCCACGCGCTCCAGGGTGTATTTGGTTTTCGCATTTTTACGGTCGGTACGGTTACCCCAGTCGCGCTGGGTGGTGACCACCGCTTCCGCCACGGCCAGCGTATGCTCCAGCGGCAGGAAGCCGAACTCGCTCGCAGTGCGGGCATAGGTTTTCTTGTTACCGTGTTCAATGGACAGACCGCCGCCCACCAGCAGGTTAAAGCCCACCAGCTTGCCGTTTTCGGCAATTGCCACAAAGTTCATGTCGTTGGCGTGCAGATCGATGTCGTTCTGCGGCGGGATCACCACCGTGGTTTTGAACTTACGCGGCAGATAGGTCTGACCGAGGATCGGTTCTTCATCGGTGGTCGCAACTTTTTCCTGATCGAGCCAGATCTCCGCATAGGCGCGGGTGCGCGGCAGCAGGTGCTCGGAGATCTTCTTCGCCCACTCATAGGCTTCAGCGTGCAGCTCGGACTCATACGGGTTCGAGGTGCAGAGCACGTTACGGTTCATGTCGTTGGCCGTCGCCAGCGCGTCCAGTCCGACGGAGTGCAGCATCTGGTGTACCGGCTTCACGTTCTTCTTCAGAATGCCGTGGAACTGGAAGGTCTGACGGTTGGTCAGACGAATGCTGCCATAAATGGTGTTTTCACCGGCGAATTTATCAATCGCCTGCCACTGTGTCGTGGTGATCACTCCGCCCGGCAGACGGCAGCGCAACAGCATCGCGTGACGCGGCTCCAGCTTCTGTTCAGCACGCTCGGCGCGAATGTCGCGGTCATCCTGTTGATACATGCCGTGGAAACGGATCAGCAGGAAGTTGTCGCCTTTGAAACCGCCGGTGAGACCGTCATTCAGATCTTCAGCAATGGTGCCGCGCAGATAGTTGCTTTCCAGCTTCATGCGCTCGGCGTCTGACAGTTTACCTTCGACCACGAGGGGTCCTGGATGTTTTTCGCTCATTAGTAGACATCTCGCTGATAACGGCGCTCAACGCGCAGCTCACTTAAAAATTCATCCGCCGCTTCGGCATCCATACCACCGAATTCGGCAATCACTTCCAGCAGTGCCTGCTCAACGTCTTTCGCCATGCGATTGGCGTCACCGCAGACATAAATGTGGGCACCGTCATTGATCCAGCGCCACAGCTCTGCGCCCTGTTCGCGCAGTTTGTCTTGTACGTATACTTTTTCTTTCTGATCGCGCGACCAGGCCAGATCGATACGGGTCAGCACCCCTTCTTTCACGTAGCGCTGCCACTCAACCTGATAGAGGAAATCTTCGGTAAAGTGCGGGTTGCCGAAGAACAGCCAGTTTTTACCCGGTGCCTCGTCCGCCGCACGCTGCTGCATAAAGGCACGGAACGGCGCAATGCCGGTACCCGGGCCAATCATGATTACCGGCGTTTCCGGGTTCGCCGGCAGACGGAAGTTGTCGTTGTGCTCGATAAAGACGCGCACTTCGCCCTCTTCCTCCACGCGATCGGCCAGGAAGCTGGAGGCACCGCCCGCGCGGGCACGGCCTTCGATGTCGTACCGCACCACGCCCACGGTGATGTGCACTTCGCTCTCGACTTCAGCCTGCGATGAGGCAATGGAGTACAGACGCGGCGTGAGCGGACGCAGCAGGCCGATCAGCGCGTCGGCATCCAGCTGTGCCGGAGAGAAACGCACCATATCGACAATCGGTGTGGTCGCCGCGTAATGCTGCAGCTTTGCCTTATCGCCCACTAACGGCAGCAGCGATTCGCTGCGCGTTAAGGTGGCATAGTTCTCAACGATATTGGCGGTATTTACCGTCAGCTCGAAGTGCCACTGCAGCGCTTCAGAGAGCGGCTGCGTTTTGCCTTCGACGGTGACAGGCTCGTCGCCTTTCAGCCACAGCAGTTCGACCAGCTCCTTGACCAGCGCCGGATCGTTTTGATACCAGACCCCCAGCGCATCGCCAGGCTGATAGCGCAGACCCGAGTCGCCCAGATCGATTTCGATATGGCGCACATCTTTTTCAGAGTCGCGGCCGGTAATTTTTTGATTAACCGACAGGCTTGCCGACAGCGGCGCCTCTTTGGTGTACGGGCTGGTGTGAATGTCGTTGACCACGCCGGTCGCGGTGATCGCTGCCTGGGCTGGTGTCTCTTTCGGTACGCGTGCTTTCAGCACGTCAACAATGCGCGCACGCCACTCTGCAGCGGCAGCCTGGTATTCCACATCTGCATCAACGCGGTCCAGCAGGCGCTCTGCGCCCAGCTCCGCCAGCTTGCTGTCAAAATCTTTACCGGACTGGCAGAAGAATTCATAAGAGGTATCGCCCAGGCCGAACACGGCAAACGCAGTGCCATCGAGTTTGGGCGCTTTTTTCGAGAACAAGAATTTATGCAGCGCGACCGCCTCTTCAGCGGGTTCACCCTCTCCCTGCGTTGAGGCCACAACCACCAGCAGTTTTTCTGACGCGATCTGTTTGAATTTATAATCCCCTGCGTTTACCAGGTTCACGTTCAGTTTGGCGGCCAGCAGGTCGTCACGCAGCGCTTCTGCCACGCGGCGGGCATTGCCCGTCTGCGAAGCGGAGATAAGCGTAATGGCAGGAATTTCTACCGCCGTTGCCGGAGCCGCAGCCACAGCGCCAGGCTGCTGGTTGAGCATTCCCCAGAAATAGCCAGAGACCCAGGCAAGCTGGGTGGGAGAAAAATCAGAGGTGGCAGCCTGAAGGCGCGCCAGTTGCTCCGGGTTCAGGGGAAGCAAATTTGAAGGTGGGGCCTGTGTTGTCATGCGTCGTTATGTTCCAGTAGCCAAGCGGACTTTAAGCGAATAAATCCAAACTGAAGATAAGGTTAACGGCGAGGATAATAACAATTAAAGAAGGGATGGAAATAATAAATAACCAAATGGACTAACCTGTTTTAGTTATCGTTCTTAACGGTAAAAGCGATAAACTAACCGACTGTAAAATAAGGATATAAATCACAAAGCGACGGCTTTTTTGCTGCAATAAAGGTAAAGGCCGTTTTAGTTAATGCTAAAAATTGTGCTTTCCGGTACTATGCGGCGGTTTTTTCCGCATTACTGAGAGCGATCATGTCCACCACACTGTTTAAAGATTTCACCTTCGAAGCCGCCCACCACCTTCCGCATGTTCCTGAGGGACATAAATGCGGCCGTCTGCACGGGCATTCGTTTATGGTGCGTCTTGAGATCACCGGTGAAGTTGATCCGCATACCGGTTGGATCATGGACTTTGCTGAGCTGAAGGCGGCATTTAAGCCGACTTACGATCGTCTGGATCACTATTACCTGAACGATATCCCGGGCCTTGAAAACCCGACCAGCGAAGTGCTGGCAAAATGGATTTGGGATCAGATGAAACCGCTGGTGCCGCTGCTGAGCGCAGTGATGATCAAAGAGACCTGTACGGCAGGCTGCGTGTATCGCGGCGAGTGATGCTTGCCGGGGGTCGGCTTCGCCTTACCCGGCCAACAAAAGCCTGGAACCGTAGGCCCGGTAAGCGCTAGCGCCACCGGGCTTTTTTTTAGGCAATATTCAGGTACTTGTGCGTCTGCATCGACAGGCGCCAGTTACGCGCGATACAGGTTTCAATGCACAGGCGCGTGGCGTCTTCTTTCTGGCTGATAGGCTGCAGCGCAATCACGCGCTGTTTTTCGTCCGTCAGCGTCGCCAGCAGTTCATCCAGCGCTTCGATATCACGTACTCGCCCTACCGGGTGTTTAATCTCATCAGCACGTTCCAGCGCCTGAGACAGTACGTCGTAGCCGCCGCGCATGTTTACTTTAGGCGATACCGTTACCCAGGTGGTGTGGGAGCAGCGCACTTCATGCGTGCCGCTGGTTTCAATCTGGCAACTGTAACCGTTCTTTTCGAGCAGTTCGGTCAGCGGCGTCAGATCGTGAATGCAGGGTTCGCCCCCGGTAATGACCACATGGCGCGCCGTCCAGCCCTGGCGGCCTATAATGGCCAGCAGATCTTCTGCGCTGCCAGCACCCCACTTATCACTCTCTTTGGTTTTCGCCAGAACGCTAAACAGCGACACTTCCCGATCTGCGAGTTTATCCCACGTATGTTTGGTATCACACCAGGCACAGCCAACCGGGCATCCCTGTAAACGAATAAAAATTGCGGGAACGCCGGTAAAGTAACCCTCGCCTTGCAGGGTCTGGAACATCTCGTTAATCGGGTACTGCATAGTCATCTCAGTTAAGGGGATAAACGATAAGTATCGCAGATCCCCGTGAGATGGTCATGCTCGATCGGTGCTTTGCGCGTCAATTGCCGCCATAAAGCGTTCCGTAATCTGCTGCGGGCGGGTGATTGCCCCACCCACCACCACCATATGCGCCCCCAGCGCCAGACATCTGGCGGCGCGTTCCGGGGTGTCCACGTTACCTTCGGCCACCACCGGTACCGTGACGGCTGCCAGTACCGCTTTCAGAAACTGACAGTCATCATCGGGTAAGGCGTGGCCGGCGGTCTGCGCGGTATAGCCGTAAAGCGTGGTCCCGACACAATCAAACCCCAGCGCCTGCGCCGTGACGGCCTCATCAACAGTGGCTATATCAGCCATAAGCAGCACCGAGGGATAACGGGTACGAATGCGCGTAACCAGCGTTGCCAGAGATTCCCCGCCAGGCCGCGCCCTGTCGGTCGCATCAAGCGCAATGATCGCCGGGGAGACGGTCATCAGTTCATCCACCTCTTTCATCGTCGCGGTGATAAACACCTCGCTGTCGGGATACTCCCGCTTGATGATGCCAATAACCGGCAGCGTAACCTGCTCTTTGATCGCCTCAATATCCACCACGCTGTTGGCACGGATGGCCGCAGCCCCTCCCTGACGCGCCGCCAGCGCCATTCGCGACATAATAAACGGGCTATGCAACGGTTCGTTCTCAAGCGCCTGACAGGAGACGACCAGTTTTCCCTTCAGGGTATCCAGTACAGTTTTCATTACGATAAGATCTCTTCCACTTCGTTTTTGATAATCGTGACATGCGGACCATAAATGACCTGAACGCCATTTCCGCGCACAATCACGCCGCGCGCACCGGTGGCTTTCAGCGCCGCGTCATTCACTTTGCTGCCGTCTTTAACCGTGACGCGAAGACGCGTGGCGCAGCAGTCCACCTCTTCCAGATTGTCTTTTCCGCCCAGTCCGGCGATCACCGCACTTGCGCGTTCGTTCTGGGCGAACGTCACGTCATTGGCCACCGCCTCCTTTTCCCGACCCGGCGTGGCAAAATCAAAGCGATTAATCAGATAGCGGAACGTGAAGTAGTAGAGGAAGAACCACGGTACGCCCACCAGCGGCACTAACATCCAGTGGGTTTTGGCCTCCCCCTGCAAAATGCCGAACAGCACAAAGTCAATAAAACCGCCGGAGAAGGTCTGCCCAATGGTGATGTGTAAAATATGCGCGAGCATAAACGCCAGCCCGTTAAAAAAATGCGTGAATGACGTACAGCACCGGCGCGATAAACAGGAAGGAGAACTCGATGGGCTCGGTGATCCCCGTCAGGAAGGAGGTTAATGCAGCTGAAAGCAACAACCCCGCGACGCGTTTTTTGTTCTCCGGTTTAGCCGTGTGGTACATCGCAAGGCAGGCCCCGAGCAAACCAAACATCATCGTGATAAAGCGCCCGGACATAAAGCGCGACGTTCCTTCATAAAACTGGCGCGTCGTGGGATCGGCCAGCTGAGCGAAGAAGATCCGCTGCGTACCTTCAACCAGTTGCCCGTTGACAATCTCGCTGCCGCCAAGCGCGGTGGTCCAGAACGGAAGGTAGAAGATGTGGTGTAAACCGAACGGGCCCAGCATGCGCAAACTGAAGCCGTACAGCAGTGTTCCCAGATAACTGGTCGCATCCACCAGCCCGCCCAGACCAAAGATCAGCTTCTGGAAATGTGGCCAGACTACGGTCATTAAGGCTCCGACCAGGATCGCAGCCAGTGAACTGATAATCGGCACAAAGCGTGACCCGCCAAAGAATCCCAGAAATTGTGGCAGCGCGATCTTATTAAACCGATGATGCAGCGCGCAGGTCACAAGACCAATGACCACCCCACCAAATACGCCGGTCTCCAGCGTCTGGATCCCCAGCGTCATGCCTTGCCCGACCGCCCCCGGATTCTCGTGCGCCAGTTTTCCGGTGAGGATCAGCAGTGCGTTAATGGTGGCATTCATGACCAGAAACGCGAGTAACGCCGCCAGCCCTGCCGTACCTTTATCATTTTTTGCCAGCCCGACGGCAACCCCAACGGTAAACAGCACCGACAGATTCGCGAACAGAATCGAACCGGCGCTGCTCATGATGGTGAAAATAGCCTGTAACCAGTCCACATCTAAAAACGGATATGCCGTAAGCGTATTGGGATTCGATAACGCGCCGCCTATCCCCAGCAGCAGACCCGCCGCAGGCAGTACGGCGATGGGCAACATAAAGGATTTGCCAAAGCGCTGCGCTTTTTCAAACCATCCGCCGGACGAAGCACCACTGAACATTTGCATCATTTTTTCATCCCCTTAGTTAACGATGAAAATTTTTACCGTAATTATATTTAATAGTGAAAATTACCATCAAAAACCAGGAGGACGATCATACTTTTTCGAAATGACTGGCATCCCTGCCCCGCTTTCCGCCACACTAGGACGCAGAGAAACGCATTAAGGATCTAGCATGTCAGACCATGAAAACCTGCTGCTGAAGCTGCGCCAGGAGGCTTCCGGGTACAGCCCCACGCAAAAAAAACTGGGAGAGTTTGTTCTCAACGATCCGGCCCGGGTGCTCTACCTGACGATCACCGAACTGGCACGGGAGAGCCACACCAGTGAAGCCAGCGTGACGCGTCTTTGCCGGACGCTCGGCTGCAAAGGCTATAACGAATTCAAGATGGCACTGGCGCTGGATATTCAGCAGGGTCAGCCCGCACGCGTAGCCGGGGACGAAATTGATAACGTCGTCGATGAGTCTGTTCAGGCGCTGCAGGATACCGCCAGACTGCTCGACAGAGCACTGCTGGAAAAGGCCGCTCAGGCGCTGCATCAGGCTCAAGCCGTACAAATATATGGGGTGGCTGCCAGCGCGATCCTCGGTGAGTATTTACATTACAAACTGTTGCGACTCGGCAAACCTGCACAGCTTTTTAGCGATATGCATCGTGCGGCCATGAATGCAGCAACGCTTTCAGAAGGGACGCTGGTGGTGGCCATTTCCAGTTCCGGTTCAACGCGGGATTTGCTCCACGTCGTAAAACTTGCACGCAAACGCGGCGTTAAGGTGTTATCCCTTAGCAATACGCCCCGCAGCCCGCTGGCTTCGCTTAGCGATATGCAGCTGGTCGCCGCAAAACCGGAAGGACCACTCAGCGCAGGCGCGCTCAATGCTAAAGTGGGCGTAATGTTACTGGTTGAATTGCTTACAACTTCCCTGATTGCGATTGATGGCCATTACGGTGAGGTTAGCCAGCAAACCGCGAGCGCAACGCTACCTTTATTACTCTAAAACCCTTTGCAGGCTAAATAAAATAGCCTGCATGGCGTGATGTCGATTCCATTTAAGTGCTGATACGGTTATTTCGTGCGCGGCATAATGGTGTAACAAATTATTTTATTTATTACATATTCAATGAGTGTCAAAAGCAATAAAACCGCACGAACAATAGAACAAAATCAGTAAGTTAAAATTATTTAATTAATAAATTGAATTTTTCTCACTCCGCTAGTGTCCAATATTTCCACCTGAATTCCTTACCTTAAAATAAGCTTAAGACGCCGTCAGCTTTGCCATTTTTCTATTTAAATGCCGTTTACTTTTCCCTGCCTACAATCCGCCTCATCAATCATTATGAGACGGTATAGATCCGTCATTCCGCAGCTAATTCCAGAATTTAAATAGCGTGATCTGGCGATCAGT